>CALDZL010000171.1 GCA_937944295.1 uncultured Sphingorhabdus sp. | reverse complement strand
GCTGTTTTCTCAACGAGTTGTAGTTGTGGCATGTTCAACTCCTATTATTGTCATTTGGCATAATATAAGTCTTTTACTGCCAAATTGCAAGTTATGCTTTAGTGAGTCACATTGCATCCAGTTACGATAACTGGAAATTATCATTATCGAGTGACTCCGTTTCCCAAATTGGGAATATTTCTTGACTTTTCCCAAATTGGGAATTATGTATGTGCTGAAGCTTCCAAGTAAGGTAAAAGGTAAACTGCCAAAATGAATATCATTGCTGTCAGAGCCTTTCGAGACTTTTGGAAAAAACATCCGCAAGCTGAAAAGCCGCTACGGGCTTTATATAACCGGTTAACCTCGCAAGAATGGGGTGGGCCACAGGACATAAAGGATGCGTTTGGCGCAACAGTGGATTTTGTAGGAGATAATCGGGTTATCTTTGACATTTCGGGAAACAAGTACCGCGTCATCATCGCATTTGCATATGCCTACAAACGAGGGCTTATCAAGTTTGTCGGGACGCATGCACAATATGATAAGATTGACGCAGAGAAGGTGTAAAAATGGATATCAAACCTATTAGAACCGAAGAAGACTATGACTGGGCTCTCGCAGAAATTGCGCCTTACTTCGATGATATTCCAGAAAAAGGTACGCCTGTCGCGGATCGATTTGATGTCTTGGCTGATCTAATTTCAGCGTATGAAGCTAAGAACCATCCAATTGAGGCCTTAAGTCCTGTCGATCTGATTTCTATTTATATGGAGGAAACTGGCTTGCAACAGGGAGATTTTGCCCTTGTCGTCGGATCAGCTTCTAGAGCCTCAGAGTTCTTAAATAGGAAGCGACCTCTTACATTAAATGCGGTTCAAAAAATTCATGAGAAATGGCGGTTGCCGGCCAGCATCCTTATCCAGCCATATCATCTTGATGAAGATGCCGGGTCTCAAAAGGTAGCTGCTGGATGAGCGTAAACACCACGCCTCTAGGCTGATTCAGTGCTATCATCCCGGTTCGAATAGCTGGAAATTATCAGAACTTCCCGCTCATCAACGTCCGTGCACACGCAACCAGAGCCACAATCACTCGACTAAACCAATATTTTCGGTTTCTTTGTTGCTGAACGACCACAGCAACAAAGGAAAACAAAATGATCAACGAAATTTCAAGCCAGCAGTTTCTGAACTATTGCCGTGACCAAATAGGTTTAAGCGAAAATACTATCCGGGCGTATGAACAAGACCTGAAGGTCTTCAGAGACTTTGCTCGCTCATCATCTGAGATGGGAGACGATCAGCAGCAACAGTTACTCAAATATCTGCGCTACTTGCGAAGTGCACGATTAGCCAGTTTAGCAACCATCCGCCGCCGCTTCTCAACACTTCGCTGCTTCTTCAAATGGCAAGAGCATATTAACTACAAAATTTTCTCACCATTCCATCGTTTGCGTTTGGAATTGAAGAGACCTACCCACCTACCCCGCCCTGTGGACCGGACCACGTTGCAAGTTTTGTTCCGAGCAATCCATTGCGAGTTTGGTAGCAATAGTCATACTAAGACTGCACAAATCACTTATCTAATGCTTCGGCTACTAATTGTCACTGGAATGAGGATTGGTGAAATAACTGGGCTCAACATCAATAGTGTTTTCAGCTCCGACACTAAAATTCGTGTGCAGGGGAAAGGCAACCGAGAGCGAGTTGTCCATGTGAGCAATCAGCACCTGCTTTTGGACTTCCAGAAATTTGTTAGTTGGCGCAGGCTAACAGATGAACCAAGCACACATCTGTTCCCAAATCTATGTGGTGAAAGACTGACGCCTACTGCTTTTCGAAAACGCTTAAGGCAAATATCTGCCGAGGCTGGCATACGTCCACATCTGACCCCACACCAGTTCCGCCACTCTACTGCAACACTATTGATTGAAGAAGGTATTGATATGCGCATTGTACAGCGCTTATTAGGCCATGCCAGCATCGCTACCACAGAAATTTATACAAAGGTTTCAGACCAAACACTTTTAGCGGCCGTTCAGCGGGCTGACATATTGAGGCAGGTTGAGTATCAAACAGGCTAATTACATAAGCTGTTTCTAAAGTTCAACATTACTCCAAAGGCTGCTTACCGGTAGAGCTAAATTACGATCTCCAAAAGTTAGTGCCTGCTCACCGAGATAGAACACGATTCCTGTACAGATTCGTGTTCTTCCCGGACCATCATTGGCAAACCACCTGAGATGCTTGAAGTCATCATTAGCTACTGTGGATGATGACTTGACCTCGATGCAAATCAAATGACTATCAGCATCAATCAATATGTCGATTTCTCGTTTATCTGCGCTTCGCCAATGGTAAAGCCTATAATCATTGTCTTGCAGGGGCAAAGCCCTCTGGAGCTCGTTCATCACAAATGTTTCCAGTAGTCCTCCCAATGCTTGGGGGTTATTACCGATTGTAAAAGTGTTCTCATTGAAGCGGCGCAACGCAGCAGTAATGCCTGTGTCCACAAAGTGAAACTTCGAGTTCTTCACTTCACGCTTCCCCTCTCCCGATGACCAGGCGCCAAGCTTGCTGACCATGGAAAGGCGTATCAATATGTCGAGATATTGCTCGACAGTCTCTCGTCTTAGTTTTGTTAATTTGGCAAGTTCAGAAGTATTTACCTCAGCAGATGTTCTTGCAGCCATTTGATCAATAAGCATTCGTAGCGCATCGGTTTTTCGAATGCGCATAATATCAGCAACATCCCGGTCAACGATGGAACCGATGTAGTCACGATATTGTCTTTGGCGGACTCTGAACTCCAGATCGCGAATTTCCGGATATCCACCTGACAATATTAGATCTATATATGCTGCACGACTGACTCTTTCTGGAGCAGTTAATTGTTCCAGTTTTGGTTCTGCTTGAACCGCCCAATCCATTAACCTGCTGACGGGTTGTTCCTTGATTTCTGCAACAGACAGTGGCCATAGCTTTAGTGTACGCATCCTGCCAGCTAACGAATCTGCAACTTCTGTCGTTGTGAACACATTAGATGATCCGGTCAGAACAAACTGTCCTTTGCGGCGGTCTTTGTCGACAATGCGCTTAATGGCTAGTGCTAGCTTTTTCGATCTTTGGGCTTCGTCTATAATCAGGGGAGCATCACTTAGGTCTGCTGTCAGGCTTGCCAGTTGACCTTCTGGATCTGCATCAATCGCTTCCAAAAAGCTCGCATCATCCAGTGTGATAAATTTCCCATGCCCAAACAGGTCTCTTACAAGTGTGGTTTTGCCTACCTGTCTAGGCCCAATGAGATTGACAATTCTTGATGCTCCGAGCGCTTCTTCAAGTTCCTTTTTGAGGTGTCTTGGCAGATATGCAGCAGGTTCACTCATCGCTTGGTCTGGCCTCGTGTGGTGTAGCTTCAATAAACATCCACCATATACCTATTAGTGTTCTCACTAATTGTCTATTAGTAACTTCATCAAATGTCTATTACTAATCGCACCAAATGCCTACTAGTGCTTTTTTAAACCCAGAATACACCCAATGAAACCATCAAAATATACATCAAAAACGTGGAGGCATATCTGATTAGGCATGTATAGACGTAACAACATCAAATCACAATTTCTCGAAAGTGCTATCTCAATTATGATAACTTTTTATTATCATAACCAAGTAACCTCTTTCCCAAGCTGGGAATTATATTACTTTTGCAACAGTGAATCATGCATGTGCTGAAGCTTCCAAGTAAGGTAAACTGCCAAGATGAATATCATTGCTGTCAGAACCCTTCGAGACTTCTGGAAAAAACATCCGCAGGCTGAAAAGCCGCTACGGGCTTTATATAACCGGTTAACCTCGCAAGAATGGGGTGGGTCACAAGACATAAAGGATGCGTTTAGCGCAACAGTGTATTTTGTAGGAGATAATCGGGTTATCTTTGACATTTTGGGAAACAAGTACCGCATCATCATCGCATTTGCATATGCCTATAAACAAGGGCTTATCAAGTTTGTCCGGACGCATGCACAATATGATAAGATTGACGCAGAGAAGGTGTAAAATGGATATCAGACCGATTAGAACCGAAGGAGACTATGACTGGGCTCTCGCAGAGATTGCGCCTTACTTTGATGATATTCCCGAAAAGGCACGCCTGACGTGGATCGATTTGATGTCTTGGCTGATCTGGTTTCAGCGTATGAAGCTAAAAACTATCCAATTGAAGCCCTCAGTCTTGTCGATCTGATTTCTACGTATATGGAGGAAACTGGCTTACAACAGGGAGATTTCGCCCTAGTCATCGGATCGGCTTCTAGAGCCTCAGAGTTCTTAAATAAAAAACGACCTCTTACATTAAATGCGGCTCAAAAAATTCATGAAAAATGGCGATTGCCGGCCAGCATCCTTATCCAGCCATATCATCTTGATGAAGATAGCGGACCTCAAAAGGTAGCTGTAAGATGAGCTAAAACAACACGACTCGGAGCTGATTCAGGGCTATCATACCGGTTCCGATAGCGTTCAATTATCGAAATTTCATGCTCATCAACCATCCATGCACAAGCATTTGACCTTCTGGATCTGCATCAAACGCTTCCAAAAAGCCCGCATCATCCACTGTGATAAACTTAACTTACCCAAACTAATCTCTTACAAGTGAGGTTTAGCTGACTTGCTTAGACCAAATGAGATTGACAATTCTTGATGCTCCAAATGCTTCTTCAAGTTCCTTTTTGAGATGTATTGGCAGATATCCAGCAAGTTTACTTATCACTGGGCTACCGACTTCTAGCCCCAGAAACCATCTTGCCTATATCTCACATGTTGCCTTACTATGGGTAGGCGGCATGAATGCTGTGAAATAAATCTGCTGGCTCTAACAAAACAGCTGAACCACCTAAATAAGGCAGGCCAGAACCCTTCCGTAACCTTTAAGAGTATGTCCGTGACAGACAAATCTGCAAAAATTACACCCGTTATATTGGCAGGGGGAAAAGGCCAGCGGTTATGGCCAATGTCCCGCTCTGTGTTACCCAAACAATTTTTGAAAATACTGTCTGAATACAGCCTCTTCCAGCAGACTCTATTACGCTTTGATAGCCATCCATTATATAACAAGCCTGTTATCATCACTAATAATGATTACCGCTTTCTCGTTGCCGAACAGGCGGAACAATGTGGCGTAAAGCCACACGCTATTATACTGGAACCGATTGCAAGAGACACCGCCCCTGCCATTATAGCTGCGACAAGCTTTTTAAATTCAAAAGACCCTAAAACTATTTTGCATGTTTTACCATCGGATCATTATATTGGAGAAACCAATAGCTTTTTCTTGGCCATAGAAAACGCATTGCTAGCTGCCCAAGAAAAGCGATTGGTAACATTTGGCATCAAGCCTACAGAACCAGCAACCGGATTTGGATATATAGAAGCAGAGCAAGATGAGGAGAAGCCTGCTTACCCAGTGATCGCGTTTTATGAAAAACCAGACGAGGAAAGAGCACGCAAGTTTATTCAAAATAAGAATTTTTACTGGAATTCTGGCATGTTTATGTTCCGTACTGATGTGCTTTTGATAGAATGCAAAAGACTTGTTCCAGATATTCATAATGCAGCTACCAGTGCGGTTAGCAAGGCGAAAGCAGATCTGGATTTTTTCCGACTTGACGAAGAAAGTTTTTCTAAAGCTCCTACAATTTCTATTGATTATGCCATCTTTGAAAAAGCCAAATCCGTATCTGTTGTACCTTCAAGCTTTGAATGGTCAGACTTAGGGTCATGGGACGCAATTTGGAAAATGGGCGATCAAGATGAGCACCAAAACGTTGGCATTGGACCGGTTACACTGAACAATACAAAAAACTCTCTTGTTTTATCCGAGAAAATGCATGTTGCTGTAAACGGCCTTGACGATGCAGTGATTGTATTAAGTGAAGATGCAGCATACGTCGGCAAGCTTTCTGAAGCGCAAAGTGTCGGCGACATTGTCAAACGATTGCAGCAAGACGAGTCCACCCAAGATTTAACAAAATCCCATCTAACAAACTATCGCCCGTGGGGCGGATATTCGTCCATTCTAAAGGGGGAACGCTTTCAGGTTAAGCGGCTTTTTGTTAAGCCTGGCAAAAGATTGTCTCTTCAAAAGCACCACCACCGGGCAGAGCATTGGATTGTGGTTAGCGGAACCGCCGATGTCCAAATTGATGATAATCATATGACGCTCAGCGAAAATCAAAGTACCTATATTCCACAAGG
>CALDZL010000170.1 GCA_937944295.1 uncultured Sphingorhabdus sp. | reverse complement strand
CACCTGCCACGCCTCCCCCTTGAAGACAAGAGTTCATTCTTCCCTTCTCCCCTTGTGGGAGAAGGTGGCAGCGTAGCTGACGGATGAGGGGTAATGTCGAGACAAAGAATATGTGGCTAGCATTTACCCCTCACCCGACGCATATCGCTTCGCTCAAGTGCGCCACCCTCTCCCACAAGGGGAGAGGGAAACAAAAAAACTTATCCCCGCTTTCCAAGCTTCCCGCATAATTCTCTCACCAGCAAGATGCACAACCATAGAACGCGTCTATTGTTTTATGTCTTGTTGAAAGCGGAGCGGCGGTGGCCATAGTCTTTAGCGAACAATGCAAAGGCATTGCTTCGTTAGTTTGTTGGCGAACAATGCAAAGGCATTGCTTCGCTGATCACAATCGGCGGTTCATTATGAATCAGATTGGGCAGTGGGCGGCTTACGGATGCGAAATCATCCTAGAGGCTTTGTCGGAACAGTGTGCATGAAGAGTTCGACATTGACATCAAATCTCTGCGTGAGGGCTGAACGCCCAGCACATACGGGCGTTTATTATTCAGCCCTCACAGTTGTGCTTGATTTGTTTTCCGACAAGGCATCCGCCTGGTCGACCGTTCACGCACTGGCGTTTTGGCTAGTCGCCAAAGCCTTGTGCTGCCACGGAGGGAGGGAATTCTTATCTTCTATAACACCGTTCGAATTTCGGGCGAGTGAACGATAACACGCATCCGTCATCCTAGGCCTTGTGCCTAGGATCTACGCAAGTTCGCAAAAGAGACAGTAAATGGAGAAGTTAAAGATGTTGCACAACTTGGAGGTTCTACACTATCGAAACTTGATGAGATCCTAGGCACAAGGCCTAGGATGACGCAGATAACAGTTCATTCATGCCTCAAGGAGGAGCCAAAGGCGACGTCTCAAATGACTGGGAGCGGTGATTGTGGAAAGCAGCCCTTCAACAGGCTTTAGAACTGAAAGAAAACTAAAAACCAAAGAGAGATTTAACAATGACACCGCTTGAGAAATTCACCCAGCAAAAAGCCTTTGCTCATTTTGAGGGAAAATGGCGCACTTGCCACTATGCAAAATGCCGTAGTAAACGAAAATGCACTGGTGGCGCGAGGGGAGCATTCAGGCGGAAAAAAGGGGTTCCAGCCTGTAAATTATCTGATCAAGGTGTAATTGGAGACAATCAGCAAAGCGAAAACGGCGAGATTGATAAGGTGTAAAACAGCAGGGTCTTTATGCGCCCAATGCGCCACGATTGCGGTGAGCAGAAACAAGCCAATACCTGCATAAGTCCATTCTTTCACTTGAGCAGGGATCATCGGTAAAACCAGAACAATGGCAGCAATAATTTTCAATACCGCCAACTGGATACGGAAAAAGTCGGGAAAGCCCAACTCACGAATGCCAATGATTGTATTTTGATGAAACAGATATGACCAAGCGCTTAACAAAAGAAACAAGGCAACCAATCCAGTAGAAATCCAATACATCAGTTGCGCCTTATCTGAATTGAGTAGTCACCGTTATCGCGTAATAATTTCAGGCCCCATCATCGTGGTTGGCAACCATGTGGAAATGACCGGGATGTATGTCACCATGATCAGGAAGATGAACATGATACCCACCCATGGAAGCGCCGCTTTTACAACATCGGTCACGGACATTTGCGCGACCCCTGCTGTTACAAACAAGTTCAAGCCAACAGGAGGCGTTATCATGCCAATTTCCATATTTACTACCATAATGATGCCCAGATGAATCGGGTCGATGCCAAGCTCGATAGCAATTGGGAAAACAAGCGGCGCAACAATTATTAACAAGCCCGATGGTTCCATGAACTGGCCACCAATAAGGAGAATGATATTGACCACAATCAGGAACATAATCGGCCCAAGACCAGCAGCTAACATGGCTTCAGTTATTGCCTGAGGGATTTGCTCTTCGGTCAATACGTGCTTCAAAATCAGCGCATTTGCGATAATAAACAAAAGCATGATCGTAAGCTTGCCTGCTTCAAAAAGCGTTTGCTTGGTGTCTGGATGAAACCATGCACTTAAAATCGCCTGTGGTTTCTTCAAGATAGAAGTGTTTAACCCCTCACCTGAAATTGCTAATGGTCCCATATCGCGGTAAACAAAATTAGCAATAAAAAAGGCATACATCGCTGCAACAGCTGCTGCTTCGGTTGGCGTAAAGATGCCACCGTAAATGCCGCCAAGAATAATAATAATCAGAAACAACCCCCAAAATGCATCTTTGCCTGACGCTAAAATTTCGCCAAACCCTGCAAAGGGTTGAGAAGGAAGTCCCTTCACTTTTGCCCAAATAAAGATACCAAGCATAAGCATAAAACCGGCCAATAATCCTGGAAACACACCTGCCAAAAACATACGCCCGACAGAAACATCTGTTGCAGCCGCATATACAACCATCACGATAGATGGTGGAATAAGAATACCAAGTGTGCCTGCATTACAAATCACACCTGCGGCAAATTCCTTTGTGTAGCCAGCTTCTCGCATGCCAGCAATTACGATCGAACCAATTGCTACAACCGTTGCAGGCGATGAGCCTGAAAGAGC
>CALDZL010000169.1 GCA_937944295.1 uncultured Sphingorhabdus sp. | reverse complement strand
TGGATGACTTTGCGGATGACATTAACAAATGTCTGCGCATCTTGCGCACCTGGAACCATGTATTTCTGGTCAATAATAATCGCAGGAACACCCTGTATATCGCGATCACGCCATATTTTTTGTTCAGCTCTCACATCTGCTGCAATCGCTGAATCGTTCAGCACAGCTTGGGCCGCAGCATTATCAGCATCTGGCAGAACATTGCTAAGGGCGCGCATCAATATTATATCATCACTTATATCCAAACAATGTTGGAAATAGTTTTTAAAAAATTCCATCTTTAGCGCGGTTTGTTCTTTTGGGCTGTTCATTTTACCAACCCAGTGCAATAATAGATGCGCTTTAAAACTATTATATATGCGCATGCCATCGCCCCAGTTAAACGTAAAACCAACACTCTCACCAACTTTGCTCATGTGCGCACGAGTCTCGCGACCTTGTTTAATCGTACGGCCATATTTCTCGGCAATATGTTCCGCTGCATTTTGACCCTCAGGCGGCATATGCGGGTTTAATTCAAAAGGATGCCAATGAAATTCAGCATCGAGAGCCTCATCCTCAATTTCCTCATAACGCTCTAATGCCCGCTCCACCTGCTTATACCCAATGATACACCAAGGGCAGACCACATCAGAGACAAAATCAAATCGTATCGCATTCATGGCATCACCCTTCTTTTTCTAACAACCATATATCCAATAATGTGCGCGCTATGGCAAGCGGCGGCGGTGCAATAAAGGGGGCATCATGGTCACCAGAAATTGATGCTTTCACATCATCACGCGTCACCCAAATGGCATCTTCTAATTCTTCGGCGTCCAATGTGATTTTATCATCTTTTGCCTGCGCGATACAGCCCATCATTAAAGAGGAGGGAAATGGCCAAGGTTGGCTACATACATAACGCACATCCTGCGCTTCTATGCCAACTTCTTCCAGCGTTTCACGAACAACCGCGCCCTCAATAGATTCGCCTGGTTCAACAAATCCTGCGAGCGCCGAATAGCGTTTTTCGGGAAAGCGTGGCTGGCGACCCAGTAATAATTTGCCTTCATATTCTATCAACATGATGGTCACAGGATCAACGCGCGGAAAATGCTCTGCCCCGCAGCCGCCTTCATCTTTATGGCAGACTCTTGACCAACCACCTTTGCTGACTTTGCTGGCTGATCCGCACACCGCACAAAAGCCATGTCGATTATGCCAATCAATCACACTGCGCGCCGCAGCATAGAGTGCTGCTTCATCATTATCTAAAGCCGCTAGTCCCTGCCAAAGGCGCGGATTAGGAATTTCTGATGATGATAATTGCACAAGAGACGCAAAAATCGCGTGACCATCTTTGCGTCCCAAAAATAGCAAGGGCGCGTCGGGATCAGCCTCCATAAGGCTAGCATAGGTCAATGTCGCATCGCTGGATATGACGGGATCAAGCCCCTCCATCATCAGCAAACGCGATGAGGGATTCATTATCAATGCCGCTATTGCATCTTTATCGCTACGAATATGGTCAGCACGGTCAATAGCACCGCCCGCAAATGCAGGAATAATATTCTGCATCAGCTTGTTTTACCAACCTCCACTTGGATATTTAATAAATCCTCATACACATATTTGGGGAAATTAGATTGGAATGGATAGACATTGGATGGCATATATTGCGTATAGCCGCCAGCGCGAATTTTACGCTGCGTATCAACAAAGGCTGCCGTTCCCGCTGCACCGCCCCATCCGTAAGTACCCAGCGGTGACGCCGCTGTGCCAATGCCCACGCGCCCGCCCGCGCCAAAACCTTGGTTCACAACCCATGACCCTTTTAGATCGGTGCCTTCTGGCAGTAGATTAGACATGCCCAATTTGGCCGTAGCTTCGCTCATAATAGTTGTGCCGTTTAACGTACCAAAGCCCATCAACATATGCAGGAATTTATCATAGTCACGCGCACTGCAGACCAATCCAGCACCGCCAAAAGCAAAGGGTGGTTTGTCCAAATAAATACTATCTTGAGCTAAATCTATCGGAAATAATGTCCCCGCAAAGGGTGCATAATTACTGGAAAAATCTTTGATGCGCTCTTGCGGTACTTGAAAAAATGTATCCTTCATCCCCAATGGATCGAACATTCGCTTTTGCAAAAATTCTTCCAAAGGCATACCAGAGGCGACTTGGATAACATAGCCGAGCAAATCTAACCCGATAGAATAGCTCCATTTAGTCCCAGGTTCATATACCAAAGGCAAAGCCGCCAAGCGTTTAGAGAAAGTCACAATATCTGGTGTATCAGGAACTTTTGGAAAGCCAGGAAGCGTATTACGGCTGACTTGACCAGGGTTGATACCGTGCTCAACATAGGCTGTTCTAATCGGACCTTGGCTGATGATGCTATAGCCAAGGCCTGCTGTATGGGTCATTAGATGACGGATAGTAATTTTGGTGCGGGCAGGTACAACATCATCCAATGCGCCCGTGGGGTTTTTGAGCACTTTCATATCGGCAAATTCGGGCAAGAAATCGGCGATGGGTTGATCCAATTGCATGACGCCGTCTTCGATCAGCATCATCGCAGCCATGCCCGTAATCGGCTTAGTTTGAGAGTAAATACGCCATAATGTATCCAAATCCACGGCCTTTTGATTGTCGAGAGCCAATGTCCCAGCCGCAATGCTCATAGGCGCATTATCGCCCATGCCAATGGCCGCCATCATACCCACCACTTTTTTGGTGGCGACATAGTCATTTATTATTTTTGTCAATTTTGGAAATTGATTATTCTCAAGCAAAAAGGCCGAAGCAGGGGAGATGCTGCCCAGCGCGCCAATCGTCCCAGCCCCTGCAAATAAGGCACCATAGGATAAAAACTTACGGCGAGTAATCGCTGATTTATCATTTAATATTTTTGCATTCCCACTCATTTTATACCCTTTTCATTCTCATCTGTTTTGATTTTAACTGCTTTAGCAAATAAGGTCGGCAAGCCAGCTGTATCTATATCCTTAATGGGCCACCAAATGGCCTTTTCTTTCATTTGCTCATCCAAAATATTATCCTGTATTAACTCTATAGAAGTCAATTTAAGTTTCAAACTAAAATGTGTGAAGCTATGCTGAACAAGAGCATCATGTTGCATGATTTTTCTTATTTGCATGTCTTTAAGAGCTATTATTAATGCGCCATCGCCATCACGGCGCGCATTCCATCCATCATCAGGCAAAGCCATCATCCCCCCCAGCATGGATTTTTCATCACGTTTGACGAGCAAGACTTTATCATCATATTCTATCCACCACGCCATACCGCTACGCATAGGCTTGGCTTTTTTGATAGCTTTTACCGGATAAAAAGCGGCTGTGCCCAATTGCCCTGTTGTACAGAGCGAATATATTGGACATTGATCGCATTTTGGATTTTTGACGCTGCATAAGGATGCACCTAAATCCATCATTGCTTGCGCAAAATCACCTGCGCGTTCTTGGGGTACTATATCGTCTAGTGCCGCTTTAATCTCTATTTTAGCTTTTGGTAATGGTGTAGAAATCTCAAATAAGCGCGTTATAACCCGTTCAATATTGGCATCCATCACCAGCGCGCGCTTGCCAAAGGCGAAGCTCGCAATGGCAGCAGCCGTATAATCCCCAATGCCAGGGAGTTTGCGCAGCTCATCCTCATCTTGCGGTAATGTTCCATCATAATCATGGCTCACAATGCGGGCGCATTTTATCAAGTTTCTGGCCCGCGCATAATATCCAAGCCCTGCCCAAGCCGCCATAATCTTGGCATCAGCAGCTACAGCCAAGGCTTTAAAGTCGGGCCATCGAGCAGTAAATTCTTCAAAATATGGGATGACAGCATTGACCGTGGTTTGCTGTAGCATGATTTCAGAAAGCCAGACGTGATAGGGATTAATCTTTTTGTTTGGCGATGATTTTGGCCCAATACGCCAAGGTAGGTCGCGCGCATTATCATCGTAATAGGCTAATAATAGCTCTGCTAATACGCTCATATTCTTGAGGCCTTTGTACCATTATGTAAAACTTACCATTATGTAAAACTATTGCCGCAATATATCGAAACTATGTTGCAACCCTCTATGCCATACCATAATATCATTGCAATGGCAGATATAGAAAAACCAAAGCGCAATAAAACAGCAAGAAGTAGCACTAAAAACACCAAGCTATACAAACGCCCAAGGGGCGGAAGTGCGCGCGCTATTTCTGACCTTATGCCCGATATAGGCCGCGCCGCCTTTCGTCGATTTGGTTTTGTGCAAAGCAGCGTCGTAACCCGTTGGGACGAAATAGTTGGTGATAAATATGCGGCTATTTCTTGTCCAGAAACAATTCGATTCCCTAGGGGGCAAAAATCGGGTGGTATATTAGAATTAACCGTCGAAGGCGCGCATGCGACATTGATGCAGCATGTGATCCCTGAAATAATCGAACGGGTTAATCGATTTTTTGGCTATAGCGCGGTCAACCGTGTAAAAATTCGGCAAGGTCATGTTGCCAAAGCTGAACCTCTCAAGACCAGAGCACCGCCCAATCTTAGACCGATACCAATTGAGCTAGGGGAGAATTTACGTGATATTGCGGATCCTGAGCTTCACGCTGTTTTAGAATCGCTGGCACAAACTCTTGCTAATAAAGAAGACAGCAGCAAATAATGTTTATGACTTTTATCAAAGATAGGATAATGTCATCTTACTTTAACCAGAGAAACCAATGAAAAATGAAATATAAGAAATCTATCATAGCAGCCCTTTGCATCACAATTACAGGCGCTCCAGCGGTATATGCAATGCAAACAGCGAATAGTGATTCAAATTTGGTCCAATCTAGTACGCAAGATTGGACGAAGAAATTTAGCATATCAAAATTTGGTGGCTTTGTTATAGGCAACCCTGATGCTGAGGTACGCATTTCAGAATATATCAGCTACACCTGCTCACATTGCGCTAATTTTGAAATCAACCAAGCGCCGATACTCAAAAATCAGCATATTGCAAAAGGCAATGTAAGTCTTGAAATTCGTAATCACGTACGCGATCCACTGGATTTCACCATCGCCATATTAGCACGCTGTGGAGGCAGCGATAAATTCTATAGCAACCATGCAATGTTCATGCTTGAACAAAGTAATATCATAAGACGCTATCAAACATTATCTCCAGATGATATATCGGCATGGTCCACCCAATCTATGTCGGATTATAGCCGCGATGTTATGAAAAGCTTGCAACTCGACACATTATTGAAAAGCAATGGCCATAGCGATGCACAGATTGAGCAATGTCTTACTGATGAGCAGGCACAGCAGATTGTCAGCCAGATGACGATGCATTCTGCACTCATACAGCGCATTGCTGGAACGCCCGCTTTTCTGATTAACGATGAATATCAGCCTGCTGTTGGCAGCCTCGACACATTAGCACCCTATTTGAACAATTAAGGATTATTTTCCATGAATATTATTAAATCTCTGACTATGACATCGCTCTTGGCAATCTCTACTATAACATTATCCGCTTGCGGTAGCGACGAAGGTGAAATTTCTAGTGCGGAGCCACTTCCCATGGTCGAAGCCCCAGCAGGTACAGAATGGCGCAATGTCGTAGCTAAAACCGAAGAAAATGGCTATGTCATAGGTAATCCTGAGGCACCGATTAAATTGGTCGAATATGCGGCGTTAACTTGCGGTGCTTGCGCGGCTTTTGAAAATGAAGCCTATGCCGAAATTGCCCAAGAATATGTTGACAGTGGGCGTGTAAGTTTTGAAATTCGCAATTATTCACTTAACCCTTATGATTTGGTATTGGGCATTTTAACGCGCTGCGGACCAACAGAGAGCTATCCAGCACTCACCGAACAAATATTTAAAAACCAAGCGAATATTTTGAACAATATTGACCAAAGCAAAATGCAAGCGGCTTTTGCCAATGCACAAACCGAAGGTTATGCGAAAGCCGCAAAAGCAATGGGCGTGATTGAATTTTTCAAAGAACGCGGCATATCCGAAGATCAAGCCAATGCCTGTCTGACCGATCAAGCTAAAATCCAAGAATTGGTCGAACTGACCGAAAAAGGTAGCAAAGAATATAAAGTTGAAGGCACGCCAACATTTTATCTGAATGATGTAAAAGTAGATTATAGTGGTTGGGCCAGCCTTAAAGGCAAATTACAAGACGCTGGCGCACGATAAATATGGATGAGGGCTTTTATCATCGGCTGGGCTTATTGCCGCTATGAAGATTAAAGCCCTCAAACTCTCAGGCTTTAAAAGTTTCGTTGAACCCGCTGAATTAAAAATCCGCGATGGTTTAACGGGTGTTGTTGGTCCCAATGGCTGCGGCAAATCTAATCTGTTAGAAGCCATCCGCTGGGTCATGGGAGAAAGTTCCCCCAAATCTATGCGCGGCGGCGGCATGGAAGATGTCATTTTTGCAGGTACCAGCACTCGCCCTGCCCGCAATTTTGCCGAAGTCACCCTTAACGCCGAAGTTGGCGAAGACAATGTAAGCTTGCTCAATATGGACGGTGATGATTTAGAGGTCATACGCCGTATCGAGCGCGGTGCAGGCAGTGCTTATCGCGCCAATGGTCGTGATGTCCGCGCCAAAGATATAGCCCTTATATTTGCCGATGCGGCTACGGGCGCGCATAGCCCTGCACTGGTTAGCCAAGGCCGCATTAGCAATATTATCGCGGCCAAGCCAGCGCAGCGGCGCGAGATGCTCGAAGAAGCAGCAGGTATTTCGGGACTGCATGTGCGCCGCAAAGATGCCGAGCAAAAATTGCGCGCTGCCGAACGTAATCTGGAGAGGCTTGACACTATATTATCAGATATGGAAGTGCGTAGCGGGCATCTGAAACGCCAAGCAAAAGCCGCTGAGCGGTATCGTAAATTAACCGATGCCATTGCAAAGGCCGAGGCGCGTCTAATTTATGTGCGCTGGAAAAGCGCTAAAGAAGCTGCCGATTGCGCCAAAGAAGAAGCAAAAAAAGCCAATATATCGGTAATCAATGCACGGCAAGCTCATGAGCGAATTACGGCCGAACATGCCAAAGCCTTCCAAGCCCTCGCCAATGATAGGACGCAAACGATGGCATCGCGCGATGCAGTAAGCGATAAAAGCCATGCGCTCATCACACTGCAAGGGCAATTAGAGCGTGTTCAAGATCAAAAAACCACCTATGACAAACAATCTTCGCAGCTAGGTTTGGACATATCCAATGAAGATAGACTAACCCATGATGCGGGTGATACGCTCATCAGACTTAGATCTGAATTAGAAAATATCAGCCAGAAAATACATATTAGCGATGAAGCGCGGCATGCGCTGCTGCAGCAAATAGATGTGCATGAAAAATCAAGCCGCACCAATGAAATATCGCTTGCGAATGCCATTGCCAAACATGCCCATGCCGAGGCCGAGGTACGCGTAGCGGATGCGGCGCTTTCTACAGCCAATGATCGATTACGCCGCAGCGAACAGGCCCGCATAGCATTAATGGATCAAAGCAATCGCCTTGAACAAGATATGGGCCGCGAAGGCGATTTAATTCAATCCAAAGATCAAGCGATTCATGCAACGAAACTATTAGAAAAAAGCATAGAAGATAATGGAAAGGCTGCTTCTGATATTGACAATAGATTGGCTGAATTGGATCAAGAATATAGTGAAAAGCAAGAGGCATTTTCAGTCGTTAATGCCCAATATAGTGCCTTATTATCCGAACAAACAGCCATACAAAAAAGTATAGACAGTCAAAAGTCTGGCAAAGATAAAGCCTTACATCAGATGCATGCTGATAGCGGATTTGAACAGGCCTTAGCCGCCGCCTTAGGCGAAGATGCACAAGCACAGATTGGTGGCACGCAAGGGCGCCGTTGGTTGCAAGCCTTGCGCGATATTATCGATAATAAACCACCGATAAGCGGTGCATTATGCCTTGACGATCATGTCAGAGCACCTGCAGAGCTCAGGCCAAGACTGCGCCATATTTGGGTCGTCGAACATGATGATGGCAGCACATTGCCCGTAGGCCACCGCATCGTCACACGCGATGGAATTATGCGGCGATGGGATGGATTTATTAGCGATGGTGATGGCAGCATGACGTCCGAGTATTTGGTGCGCAATAACCGTTTAAATGCGCTCAAACAATCATTGCCTGATCTAAAAAAACAATGTGATGATGCACAGCAACAAATTGAAAATTATAAGTTAGATATAAGCAATGCCAAAGAGCAATTATCGCAATTAAGAGAGCAGCGTGAATCTGATGAAGAAGCATTACGCAATAGCCTGCGTAATGCTGATAATTACGAGAATTTATTGATCCAATTACGCGATAAAAAATCACAAATTGAGCAGCAAAGCAAAGCGGGCATAGAAGAATATGAAGCTGCGCAAAAGGCTTATGAGAAAACACTATCCGAGCGTACAAAAGTAACAGGCCCGGATACATTAGCAGCCAAGGTTGAAACACTGCGCCATGAGAGCGAAACATTGCGCAGCCTGTTAATAGAGGCGCAGGCCAATCTATCTTCGCATGACCAAAATTCCAACGCACAGCGTGAGCGCAAGGCCGTCATTTCCGCCGAGATTAAAGGCTGGGCAGAGCGTGCAGGCGAAGCCGAAAAACGTATTACTTTCATGAAAGACAGAGCCGTTGAAATTAGCAAGTCTCTGCAAGAATTAGAAAGGGAGCCACAGAGGCTATCTGAAGAAATTGCAAAAGTTCAAGCGACAAAAGTCACCGCAGAAGAAAATTTAGCACGCCATCAGGAGCAAGAAAAAGTCAGCGAAAAATCACTTAAAATTTGCGAACAAAGCTTAACCAAAGCTTCGGAACATTTGGCCAATGTCAGAGAATCCCGTGCCACCGCCCAAGCACAAGCGGATAATCAAGATCAGCGCCGCATTGAGATGGGCCGCATCTCGGGCGAGAGGTTTGAATGTCCACCGCCTGTTCTGCCGCAAAAATTAGATTTTAATGAGGATGATGTGCGCGATACCACTCAAGAGTCCGCAGCATTAGAAAAATTCCAACAGGATAGAGAGCGCATCGGCCCTGTTAATTTGGTGGCAGCTGATGAGTTAGCCGAACTTGAAAAAGAGCAAATTGACAGCCGCGCTGAAAGCGAAGAATTGATCCAAGCCATCAATCAATTACGCGGCTCTATCGGCAGTTTGAACCGCGAAGGACGCGAGCGATTACGCGCCGCCTTTACCGCCGTGGATGAACATTTCCGTAGGCTATTTGCGATATTATTCAATGGCGGTGCGGCGCATTTGGAATTAATCGACAGCGATGATCCACTCGAAGCTGGCCTTGAAATTATGGCGCAACCGCTAGGCAAGAAATTATCATCATTGACCTTGCTCTCAGGAGGTGAACAAGCCTTGACCGCAGTGGCGCTTATCTTTGGATTATTCCTCACCAACCCTGCGCCCATATGCGTATTGGATGAGGTAGATGCGCCGCTAGATGATGCCAATATTGAGCGCTTTTGCGATTTGCTGGATGCTATGGTCAAAGAAACCAATACACGTTATTTAATCGTGACGCATAATGCCGTCACCATGAGCCGTATGCACCGTCTCTATGGTGTGACGATGATCGAACAGGGCATATCGCGCCTTGTTTCTGTTGATCTGGGCGGGGCTGCTGAATTGCTGGACAATGGATGACATTCTATCAATCAAATAATTTGATAAATTTTTACCATTCGTAACAAAATAATATTATAATTTATATGCTATGACAGAAAAGCATATTATAGGACTTTTAATGAAATTATCGAAGCACATCGTTGAAAAGCCTTGGGGGTGTTTTGATTTACCCAGCGGTTTTGATAATCCTGATCGCAAGCAGGTTGGCGAGATATGGTATGACCATACAGAGCAAAATTTGCCGCTTTTGGTGAAATGGCTTTTCACATCGGAGAAATTATCGGTGCAAGTGCATCCCAATGATGCGCAGGCCAAGCAATATGGACTATCCTCTGGCAAGGAAGAATGTTGGATCATTACCGATGCCAGGCCAGATGCTGTATTGGGCATGGGTACGAAACGACCACTCAATGCGGATGAGCTGCGCAGCCTCTCTTTATCTGGTGAGATTGAGGATATTATCGATTGGAAGCCCGTGAAGGCTGGTGATTATTTCTATATTCCAGCAGGTACTGTGCATGCCATTGGCGCAGGCGTCACCCTCATTGAAGTGCAGCAAAATGCTGATATTACCTATCGCCTCTATGATTATGGACGGCCGCGCGAATTACATCTCGATCAAGGCGTTGCTGTGTCCGATGCGCGTCCCTATGATGATGAAAGATGCGGTAATTTAGGCGATACAAAATATAAAAAATTGGTATCAGGCCCACATTTTGATCTGCATTATTGCCAAGGAAGCGATAGCGCAGATGCACTAATGAACGGCAAGCCGA
>CALDZL010000168.1 GCA_937944295.1 uncultured Sphingorhabdus sp. | reverse complement strand
CCGATCGAGCATCGCCTGCTCATCAGCATTTTTATCGCCGAATATCGTGTCCATCTCTTGCAGCATATCGCCAAAAGCGGCACGCGCACGATCATCATAAAGGCAGATGCGGCCATCCAAAAATATCCACCACCAAGGCTCGCCCACTTGAAAGCGTAGCGGCAATCCGCCTGTCACCAATATTTCAGCAAAAGCGCGCGCAACATGACGCAAATATCCTATCGCGCCATCATGCGCGGGCGATACCAATGATGACGGCGGTGTATAATAAGTTAAAGCTGGATTACCGTCCAAATCGCGCTGTTTCCAATCATTCCAGCAATGCGCATCAAAAATCTCATAGGATAAAGAAAAAATAAGCTCATAATCTGCCGCTTTCGCAAGCTGCACAAAATTTTCATGCCAGGCGATGCACGCATTATTGAGTGCGCCTCCATTGAGGTTAACATAATGTTCATCGCCCAGAGCCTCCAGCCGAAAATAATGACTCATACCCACATAATGGTTGATGGTACCGCGATAACCAAGCGCATGAATTTGCCGCAAAATACGCGCTGGCGTTAAATTATACGCATCATCATAACCCGTAGCCATTTGCATCTCATGCTCAGGAATCATAATATCACCCGTATCGAGCATCACGCCGCCGCCATCACAGCGAATGGCGCTGATATTGACCACGCCTTCCTGCGGCGGGTTAATAATGATAGGCTGATTATCAAAACTCTCTGGAATGATAGATATAAACATACGGTCAATATCACCTGCATAAACAGGGTCAGCCTCGCTTGGGAGCAAGAAACCACCGCTTAATTCGCTAAAGTTCAGAGTGATTTGCGCATCGGTAGGCGAGCCATTGGCATAATTCCAAAGCCTAACAAACCAGCTTCGCGGATTGCCATTTTGGTCACGTCCTTCGATGGTAAGCGTCGGTCCATTTATGGCATTTAACGCCCTTATCCCATCTGATTGCCATCTGAAGGACAGAGTCAGACGCCGATAGTCTCGGTTGGTTTCATACGCGAGCAGAGGATGATCCCAACGATCTTCGCTCTCCCAAATCAAACCTGCCAGCGCATCTTGATGGTAAAACACCGCTTTCACTTGCATGGATTCTGGTCCTGTGCTGACCACCGAAGCCATCATTGGACGGGCAAAATCTACACTCCAAAAACGCGGGTCAAATCGCTGAACAGGATTGCTCTCTTGTCCCTCGCGTCTATCTGCTAACCAATAGGGCATTATCGATCTGCCCTCGCCAAGGCCCCTCTTACCGCGCGCGCCATATGCCGCGATGATCGGTTCAATGCCTCTGGCGCACTAGAGCGTCCATTATCAGACACGTTAATCGTCATATTGATGGATGGTGCAGCGCCGCTGCGCCCAGCATCAATGGCCCCGCTGGTGGTGGGAACAAATATTTCTGGTCCATTCTCCCCCACCAAATAAGGTCGGCCTGATGAAACAGGCCCACCCGTTGATCTCCCTGGAAGCCCCAATGCTGCAGTTGCAATATTGGTTAGGCCGCCAATTAACCCGCCCGATGAGCCGCCAAATATGCTGTCTAATCCGGTGCGCAGTGATGCAGATGCAATATCTGAAAGAACCGACAATGCGACACTGCGTAAATCCTCGAAACCCAGGCTGCCGCGCCGCAATGCGCCCAATAAACCGCGCTCTAACCCTGCACCCGCCCGTTCTAGGCTGTTGGCAAAACCACCATCCAATTGCGAACGGACATTGCCCAATTCCCGTGCAAACTCCTGCGTGTCGGCTCGCACCCTAATGGTTAGGCTCTCAATTTCTTCATCCATTATCATTTCCTTATATTATGGTGCTTTAATCTCTGAGTGTGATCGGTCTTTTTCCATCAAATCGTCCAAAACCGCACGATCAACAGGCATGACATGTTGCGCATCATTCACAGATAAAATAATTGCAATTTCATGCGGAGTGGACTCCCAAAACTCCGCTGGTCTCCACCCCAATAGCCATGCAACCTGCCCGCATGTTTTTTGCGCATTATCCGCAAAATATAGAGCAACCTCATCGTGCTCAACCTGTATAGAGGACATCATTGCCCTTGTAATATTTGACGCAATATCACTCTAAGAATAGGCGTCAAACCTACCATGCCCATCGCCGCTAAGGCTTCAGAAAATCGATCCCGATTCATAACATGACTATCGACAAGGCAATGCCAAAATAAAGCGATCACCTCGCTCATTAGGGCCTTGCCTGCCGCAGCACGATCAACAAAATCAAACAAAGAACCAATTTCATCTTCTGCGGCTACAAGCGCTGCAAAGCTTGGACGGATAATATAGGCTCTATCGCCTATCATAAATTGCGCTTCGCCGCGCGCGCTATTGGCAGATATATTGTGCGTCATTATGCGCTCCTTACTTTATAGATTAATTACTGGTCCGCTGCTTTCCAGATTAAAAGTAAAGCTGCGTTCTCCATTATAATCCCCCGCATAATCGAGCCTGCTGATAAGGAATTTACCGCGCATCCGTTCCCCACTCTCAAAGCTTAATTCATAATCATCAATCTCACCCGCTAATGCATGGTTGCGCACACGCAGTTCAGCATCTGATCCCGTAAAAATACCTGCCGCCGAAACCGAAACCGAGCGCACCCCAGCATTGGAGAGCAATTCACGCCATCCTCCGCTATCTTTGGTTGTGATATTCACAGCCTCGCCATTAATCGACATTTGGGTGGTGCGAAGCCCAGCGATCACAGTATAATCAATCGGGTCTGCTCCATTACCAATTTTAAGCAAAAATGCGCTTCCTCTTTCAGCAGCCATAATCTTTCCTTTCAATATTTGTGGTTACAGCCATCATCCATCCGTGAATGTAGCCGTTTTATTTTTTATAAATGTTGTAATCGCACGCGAAAATCGGACACTATTGTCCAACGATTATCCGCATCATGACGCGTGCGCGCACGAATATAGATGCAATTGATGAGTTTATAGAGTGGTTCTTTGACGGGGATATTAACGGGCATATTCTGTACGGTGCGCTCTATCAAATCCATTGTTGTAACATCGGGTGCATTTTCTTGTGCAGCACTTATCAATGCAATGGAAAGACGCACCTCACGCCCCGTAAAACTTTTGCTACTCCAATCACTGCTAATGCTGCTCAGCAATTCAATATAGGGTGCGCTAGCGTTAATAGGCCGCTCATCAAACACAGCATTCACCCGCGCCATAATTGCACTATTAGACCGCAGCGCATCCAATAATGCTGCGCGCAATTCCCATTCTGCACTCATATCATCATTCTCCGTCTATCGGATTTATCAGCCCAAAAATCACTCTAAAAAGCTTTGCGGACTGCGTAATTTTTCATTTGTCACCATATGATCAAACAATCGGCGTTTGGTTATACGCACGCCATTTTCATCCGACACAATCTCTCCATCGGGCGCTGCCTCTTGTAAAATTATAGTCAATTTGCACTGGATATTTTTCACCCGCCTATCTCCGATACTATTGGCCTTAACGATTAAGGAGCGATTCAATTCTCCTAACTTCATCTCAGCCGCATCCGCCGATAAGGTTGCCATAGGGCCGCAATAGCAACGGGTGGCTGCACGCTCTCATCCAAATTACGATTGCTATAAATATGTGCTGCAAGTCGAATGATTCCGCTGCGTAATTGATCGGGTAACATATCCCAATTCTCGCTTAACCCCGCGCTATAAGAAACCTTAATATGTTGAATATTGTGTGCATCATGAATCAGCACCCGTCCCTTTGATTGAGCATTAATATCAATCGCATAATCCTGCACAGGCAGATTTATAACCTCTCCCATAGCCGATAACCCTTGAACGGATTCTATCATAACAACGGGTGATTTCGATAAATATCGCCAGTCATTTTGAATGGGAAATTGCTCGTTAAACTGACATAATAAAGGCTGTGTACCAATGAAATTTGCACATATTTCCAATGATGCACGTATCAGGCTATAGAGTTTTGCATCTTCATGGGATAAAGTGATACGCAAATGATCTTTTAATTCATTCAGCGCATTGACGGGCAGCTCAGGCGGCGTTGATTCTATCATCATCGTTTCTCCACTCGAAAGCTAATGCTGCGCTCATCACGTTCACCATTGTCGAGCACAACCTGATTGCGAACATCATAAACACGTCCAATTACGCCGCCCTCAATCGTGACGGTTGTTATTTTTCCATCATGGCTTGATTCAGCGGCAAAAATTGCATTCTCATGCTGCGGGCTTACCGTCCATGTTGAGGATTGAATAATATCATTACCCAAATGGCCTGCGCCCCAATCAATTTTATAATCAATTCGCGCAGATGGGTCTTTCACAAAGACACGCATGTCTTGCTCCCTTTCGTTGAAATATTAGAGATTACGGCTATTAACCGCGTGTCGGTTTTAAATTATTTTGCTCATGGTCATGACGCAAAACACGCCCATCACCATAGATTGGCAATACCGCTACAGTTTCTTGAGCTTCATCATTATCGCTTCCCATATTATTGACAGTAGGAGAGGGATGATCAGCCATGGCCCGTGATGCAATACTATACCCGAGCATTAAGATTGCCCAGTCAGAGCGCTAATTTGCTCTTTTAAAGCATTGATTTCTAATTGCTGTCGTTTGGTTTCACGCAAACTCCATGCCGATGCGAGCGCAAATAGCTGGTCATATTTGACGCCATAGCTATCGCCAGCGGTTTGAATTAATGTCCGTTCAATGATGGGCTTTCCATCATCATCAAGCATCATATCACCATCAGCATCCAATTGAGGACTATCTTCATATTCGGCATTCCATTTTTGATAATCAAGCAACCCCATAGCCGCAATTTGACCATCATTCATCCCCACAGTTTTTGCGCCGCGTTCAATATCTTGTGCCAAAACACCTATTTGAATTTTACCATCTCCATCTATCATTGTAAAATTTTTCCATTGAATGATAGCGCCATACCAATCCAGCATTTGATCGGTAATGGGGGCTATATTTTTCTTATGCCTCTCATCCGATGTAACAATTGGATTATTGGCCAAATAGATGTTGGAAAATCTTTTATTGGCAGCTCCTATATTGCTTCTATTGTCAAGCATAGGGGTTATGCCATATCGGAACCGAGCCGCCTCTTGCGGATGTAATATGACGCTCAATCCCCCCAATCCACCATTATTGGTGGGGCTTCTAACATTGAAAGAACCGTTAAATTGATCACCTTGATAATTTAAGCCTGCATTGACATAAAACCCCAACATCCTTGTGTAGTTTTTGCCCCATATTAGGGCGGGACCCGTGATCGGATTAGAGGCAGCATAGGCAAGTTGTACTCTGCCAGATGGAACTTCAATGGTAGAGGGTGATATAATATTGCCACCCTCTGCGCGCCGTGCAGGGACTATATTACCAGCAATTGTTACAAATTTCTGGCCCGAAGATCCTACTGCCACAGCGAACCTATCATTGGTTCTTAGATAATTTTGCGCCGTCAATACATTAACATCAAAATCTGCAAAACTGTGCACATGGCTGGCATGCGCATAATCGCCTGCATCTTGTTTACCCGCCATTATATCACCAAGGCCTACAATAGAGGAAGCATCATGGCGATGGTCGGCATGCGCATAATCGCCCGCATCTTGTTTACCCGCCATTATATCACCAAGGCCTACAATAGAGGAAGCATCATGAACATGATCGGCATGCGCATAATCGCCCGCATCTTGTTTACCCGCCACTATATCGCTCAAACCCGCAATAGAGGAAGCATCATGGCGATGATTGGCATGTGCATAATCGCCCGCATCTTGTTTTGATACTAATACTTGATCTAACCCCTCTATATTCGCCATATCATGCTGATGCGCAATCACTTCATTACTTTGCTGGTTAAACCAATCCGCAGATATGGTTAAATTGATATTTTTGCGGCCCGATGAAAAATCCACCCGCTCATCATTGTTTGAGGAGACAATCGGATCGCGCACCAACAGAGATTGCGTGTCCAAATACCCTATGCCGACCTCCCATTGATTGGACTGCTCATCATGGCTTATCGCATAATAAAAACTGCGGCCTTCTGGTATGCTGCTCTCAAAACTTCGGTAACCCGCAACAGGTCCATCAAAAAGCATATTGTCAGTACCACTGGTTTGCGACGTCTCTCTCACTAAATCTGCAAAAAATAATTCGGTCATATCTACCTCTTATGAAAAAACCTGTGCCAGCAGGGGGAGAACTGGCACAGGTCATCCAACCCAGAGGAGTCATACTGGGATGAATATTGTTGTGATGATGGTTTGGTTTAACCTGCTGAGAATTTCAGCACTTTAATCGCTTCGCTATTCATCACCTGTCCGCCAATGCGTTTGGTGGCATAAAAATGCACAAAGGGTTTATTGGTGAAAGGATCGCGCAA
>CALDZL010000167.1 GCA_937944295.1 uncultured Sphingorhabdus sp. | reverse complement strand
GCATACGTGATTGACAATTTTTGCAAATAATATGATACATACCCTTTAACAGGAGGGTTTATTTTGGAACAAATTTTTCCACATCGAATTGAATATACTAACCAAGAGCAATTCTCCCTTAAAGACATATCTGATAGTCTTTTAGCTCAGCAAGCGTTGGTAGATTACTTGCCAAAGTTGTTATCTGAATTGTTACCTGGGTTAGAGGTAGGGCGAGTCAAAATTGCGCTCAATTCAGCTAAGACGGGTAGCTTAAAACAAGAATTTTGGGTAGCATTTTTCTTAAGTTTTCAAAGCGAATTACAAGATGAGGTAACAGATTTAGTAACAATGCTAACTGGCGTAAATGTCCCAGAAGAATATGACACCTTGGTAACTCTACTAATATTATTAGTGGTTCTCTATGGTTCAAAGTTTGTGTGGAAAAAATTTAGAGGGGACACTGCTCCTGCACCTTCTCAAATTAATGGAAATTACAATACGATTTTAAACCTTACTGCAACAACTATAAATATAGAGCCAGAAGCGATATCAAAAGCAGTAGAAAAGTCTGTTTCGAGCCGTTCAATTAAAAAAATCACGCAAGCTACAAGCCGTTTTTTTCGGCCCGCTAAGAAAGGTGGGGCTGCAGCTATTCAAAGTGGTGGCACAGAACTCATTACAGAAGAGGCTGTTCGAGAGTACCCTTCTGAAGCAGAGCTATCTATAGATAATGAAAACGATATTGAGGCATATCCAGACGTAAAAATTGAAATTCTAGCTCTAGATCGTCAAAAACGCGGTGTTGGATGGGCTGGTAGATTTCCTGATGGTGAAATTGAGAGCAAACGACTGGCCATGGATTTGTCACCAACAATAGAATTAGAAAATGTTAGTACTGCTAAGTTTGTCCAAGCAGACACGGTTGTAGAATTTAAAAAGAAAAATGATGAGACGATTCCATGGAAAATCCATCTTGTGCGAATAATAAAGGTAATAGAATGAAATCTCTTAAAGAAGTTATTGAAACAGGAAAGTTAGGTCAGTTCATAAAGCAAAATGAACAACCTAAAGGTAATAAAGCCGCCTTTGACGCTACTATTTTGTCAATGGCTGGAAAGTCGAAACCAATTCAGAAAACATCATCTGTGGACGATCACGACGATTAAAGCGATATTCAGCTTCTTTAGCATATTTCCATAGATGTTTTGCTGATACATGGATATGAGTTCCATTTATTGCACGTTTTAATTGCGACCAAAAACCTTCCATGCCGTTTACTGTAGCACCCATTTTGCCAACATATTGTCCCGCACCATGATTGACAGTAATATGGCGATAACCATGGTCGGGCAAGCTATTATAGCTTTTTAATTCGTCTGTATTGACCAATGAGCCTTTAATAACCGTTTCATTGATATGGGGCATCAAAGTTGCACGTTTTACATTAGGGACAACTTTAGTGACAACTTCGCTATCATCCATCATGCCCAGAATAACTGTTTTACCGTCCGCGCCGCGCCCACGCTTGCCACCTTTGTGAGCGCCACCTACATATGTTTCATCTATCTCAACAGATTGCCATATACCGCCTAATTCACCATCACCATCGACGTTAGCCATATGTTCACGGATTAGACCAGCCATGCGCCATGCAGTCTTGTAGGTGACGCCTAATTGACGCTCTAATTCTTTAGCAGATACGCCGTTGCGGGTAGTGGTGAATAGCCAGATAGCATAAAACCATAATTGTAATGATGTACGGGTCTTTTCAAATGGCGTTCCTACTGTAGGGTGTAAGTGATGACCACACCATTGACAGCTATAAGCGCGTTCGGCTTTAATGCGATACCAGTTTGAAGGGCGATTACAAGATGAACATCCATGACCTTGACCAAAGCGCACCTCAAATAAGTGTTGCAAGCATGTTTCGTCATCAGGGAATTGTTTAAAGAATTGAGTAATAGTTTGTTTCATAACTATCATATAGCAGAATAATCTACGTATGTAAAGGGGATATTCACCAAACATAATTACTCTTATAAAAATTTGATTTAATTATAATAATAACTCCTTTGTAATCGCATTGTAACAAATATTATCATGACCTTTGTAATAATTTCTTCTTAATGATATATTTTTGAAACCAAATAAATTATAAACAATTTCTGCACTGTTACCTTGGCGCATTTCCAAAAATATTCTTTTTCTATTATGCTGCTTTGAGATATTTATTATATGGTCTATCATAGCACTAGCAATACCAATGCGCGTATAATCTCTATGAGTTGCAATCAATAGAAGTTCGACATCTTCAAACAATGACCGAATAAAAGCAAAACCGCAATTCTCTTGGTTATATTGCGCAATATATAAATCCGTATGAGGCAAAGCCAAGATTGAAAGGCATTGTGCGCTATTCCAAGCCTCACCATATTGAGGATCAAAAGCACTATGCATTATTGGCATTATGGATATAATATCTTGTGCTTCACCCGAGTGAATAATAATTTTTGCTCTATTAACGCAGTTCATATTATGAATTATTTACTTTAGCATCTGGTGCGCGCACGTAAAGTGGTGCTAAGCCTAAATTGGCAAGAGGCTTAATCGGAATAAATTGGCGTGTATCAGGGCCATCTACTTCTATTATTATGCTTTGCTTTTCTGTGGCAATTGCAGAAGCCTTATCACCTGTTTGATAGGAGGCTGTACTATCGTAATCATCTGGTGATAATGATTTGATTTGGTTGAGCATGGTAAGAGTGTTGTTAAAGCTCTGTACGTAAAATTCACCATGTCCGCCATTCATAATAACATCAATGGCGCCTTGCCGTTCATCATTACTGATATCAGTTCCAATTTTATTTTTGGCCATAGATGCAACCAATTGCATGGTGGAATATCCGAAGCATGGAATATCCCACGCTAGCGCTAAGGCACGGGCTGCGGATATACCAATCCTTATGCCAGTAAAACTACCAGGTCCAATATTCACATAGATTTGGTCAGGGATTGTATCGCCAATGACTTTTTTAATCTCTGGAATTAAAATTTCAGCATGTCCACGGCCAATATATTTATGATAATAATCTAATAGAATATCGTCTTTGAACAATGCTGTGGAACAAGTGGCGGTCGATGTATCTATTACAAGATCATGCATAATGGTCGCCAATTATTTATAATATTGTGTTGAATTTATTAAATTTTGGGCGTGGGCTGCGTTCAAAAATACTGACCTCATCACCGTAACCAAGGGTCGAAATAAAATTAGATTTTATAGATGTGCCAGTAAAGAAAGCATCATCAACCGCTGCATTGTCAAATCCAGATAATGGACCAGTATCCAAGCCTACAGCGCGAGCTGCCATTATGAAATAGGCACCCTGTAAGCTACTATTTCTAAATGCTGTAACTTGTGCATTTTTAGGGTCACTATCGAACCAACTTTTCGCATCAGTGTGCGGAAATAATTCTGGCAATTCATTATAAAACTCTAAGTCCATACCAATGATGACAGTAACGGGAGCCTCTATAATTTTTTGATCATTACCGGGCATAGAAAGCGCTGCGAGTTTCTTTTTGCTTTCTTCGCTTTGGCACCAAATCAACCGTGCAGGAAGGCAATTGGCAGATGTAGGTGCATATTTCATAAGTTCCCAAATGGCATCCATTTGTAATGCGCTTACCTCTTTATCTTGATAACCATTGTAGCTGCGCGCTTCGCAGAATAGTTGATTAAGTGCGTTTTGATCTAGTGGCAATTTTGCTGACATATTGTGCTTTCAGGTTAGATGGGCTGAATATGTTATCGGTGATTTTTAATAGGCACGTACTTCACTGACTTCTGGAACATAATGTTTAAGCAATTGTTCGATACCCTGTTTGAGTGTCGCTGAAGAAGATGGACACCCCGCACACGCTCCTTGCATTTGCAATGTAACTATACCGCGGTTAAAACCTTTATATTTAATATCGCCACCATCATTGGCTACCGCAGGACGCACGCGTGTTTCGATTAATTCTTTAATTTGATCAACAATATCTGCATCGGCGGGATCATCGAGAGGAAATTCTTCATCATCGGTAGGCACAGATATTTCAGCAGCATTACCGCCAGAAAATAATGGTATCTCGCCAACAAAATGATCTAATAAAATATTTAAAACATCGGGCTTCAGCTCATTCCAATCCACCGTAGGTGCGGCCGTTACTGATATGAAATTACTACCAAAAAATACACCAACAACATCGCCAAGATCGAATAATGCGCTTGCCAGTGGAGAGATTTCAGCATCTTCGGGATTGGCAAAATCACGCGTGCCGTTGGTCATGATATTCTGACTAGGCAGGAATTTTATAGTTGCTGGGTTTGGTGTTTTTTCAGTTTCTATCAACATATTCCCTATTTGGGGAAAATAGACTGTATCTGCAAGGGTAAAAGCATAATAATTATCAATGTTTCAAACTCTATTTGGAATTGACTTTCATGATTTGAATCTATCTTAATTCGGTATAAGGAGAATGATATGAGTATCGCATGGATTACTGGGGCATCCTCTGGCATTGGTGAAGCATTAGCAAAAGCACATTTGAATGCAGGTGGTCATTGTATATTGTCGGGACGTAATGTCGTTGAGTTAGAGCGTGTTGCAGAAGAATCAGATGCTTCTGATCATGCAATGATATTACCTTTTGATGTATGTGATATAGATGCATTACCATCCATTGTGGAGCAAGCAATAGCCTATCAAGGCACGATAGATATTCTAGTCAATAATGCTGGAATTTCGCAACGCTCGCTTGCCAAAAATACAAAATTTTCTGTTTATGATAAAGTTATAGAGGTGGACTTATTAGCCCCAATTGCGCTTACACAATTGATGCTTGGGCATTTCTTAGAGAAAAAATCAGGATCTATAATTATGATTTCTAGCGTTGCTGGAAAAATTGGTGTGCCGATGCGCACGGCCTATTGCGCCGCCAAACATGGATTGATTGGTTATGCGGATGCATTGCGTGGCGAGGTAGCGGGGGATGGCGTTCATATTTTGGTGGTGACGCCAGGTTCTGTGCGCACCAATGTGTCGATTAATGCGGTAACAGCCGATGGCAGTGCGCGCGGTAAAAGTGATAAGGCAATTGATGAGGGTTTAGAACCAGTTTTTGTCGCAGATGCTATATGGACGGCGCATAAAGACGGTAAAAGAGAGATTGTTTTGGCACAGGGGATGGAAGCGCAAATGCCTATATTAAAATCGAAAGACCCTGATAAATTATTCGACATGATAGAGGCTATGGTTGCTTCGGGCTATGCAGAAAAAATGGATTAACTTGCAAATATGTTAGATGAATTGATGATAGCTCTAATGATGTGAATTTATTTACTTATAATCGCATATATTCAGCTTGCAGCAAGAATATTTAAGGCTAAATATAGTATATGAGAAACTATAGTAGCGTTATCGCCATAATCTTATCATCATTCTGCTCGCTCGGAATCCTATCTTCTTTTCAAGCATTTTCCCAAGAAGTTAATTCGCAAGATAGCAGGGCTATTGGTGCAGATTCAAACGATGAAGACAAAGCTGATACGCCGTGGCTCTATGAAAATAGCGACCTTCCTGTCCATAAGGATTGGACATTTGGTGTCCTGAATAATGGCCTGCGTTATGCAGTGAAGAAAAACCGGGTTCCTGTTGGTCAAGTCTCTATTCGTGTTCGTATTGATGCAGGATCGCTGCATGAAAATGATGATGAGTTAGGTTATGCGCATTTGGTTGAACATCTGGCTTTTCGCGGCTCTACTTATGTCGAAGATGGTGAAGCGAAACGAATATGGCAACGTTTTGGCGTATCATTTGGTAGCGATAGTAATGCACAAACTACGCCTACTCAGACCGTTTATCAATTGGATATTCCCAATGCGGGCGGAGAAGTATTTGCGGAATCGGTAAAAATATTATCGGGTATGATTAGAAATCCGGGATTTACTGAAAAAGCAGTGGAAGCTGAGAAATTAATCGTACAAGCCGAAAAACGCGAGGGAGATGGTGCGCAGCGCCGTGTTTCTAATGCCATAAGGAAACATTTTTTTCAGGGACAAAGATTATCGCAACGTCAAACTATTGGAACAGTTGCCACATTGGAAAAAGCCACAGCAGAGGGACTAAAAGCATTCCATAAACGCTGGTATCGCCCAGAAAAAACCGTGATTGTTGTCTCTGGCGATGTGGCACCTGAGACAATGGCCTTGAGAATAGAGCAATATTTTGCTGATTGGCAAGTGGAGGGGCAGGGTGCACAACAGCCTGACTTTGGACAACCTTCTCCCAATCAAAATGGGAATATTGATCAAATATCATCTATAATTGTCGAGAATGATGTGCCTTCTAGCGTGACATTACTCTATGCAAGGCCTTGGTTTGAGAAAAGAGATACGATCGCTTATAATGAGCAATTATTCATTAATACGATAGCAGAATTAATATTAAACAGACGACTGGAGTCTGTCGCGCGATATAGTAAAGACTTTTGGGCAGCGAGTATTGAACGTGATGATATATCGCGTAGTGCCGATGCCACCTATCTGAGTATCCGTCCTTCAACTGATGATTGGGAAAAAGCTGTACAGGCCGTGCGAGCTATCATCCAGGATTCGATTGAAACGCCGCCTAGCCAGGCTGATATAGACCGAGAGGTGCAAACATATGCAGATGCCATAAAAACCTATATCAATAGCTATCCTTTTGAAAATAGTACGGCGCAAGTGGATGATATTGTTAGGGCTGTTGATATTAGAGAGTCTGTGGCACATCCTGATACGGTGGCAGTTGTATTTAACAATATGCGCGATAAATTTACGCAAGAAAATATATTAAAAGCGACAAAGAATATTTTTGCAGCTCCAGTTAGGCGCGCGGCTCTAGTCGGTTCTATAAAAGAAGGTAATGCACAAGTGCGACTGGCTAATGCGCTCAATGCAGATGTTATTGCGGATACTAGTGCGCGATTAGCCGACAAACCTGTTGGGTTGGATGCGCTGCCATATTTGGGTGAGGCTGGTACATTAACGGGTTCGATTGCGATTGATAAATTTGGCAGTGAGATATTACAATTTTCCAATGGTGTCCGTGCTTTGATTCAACCGAATAAAGCGGAAGCCGATCAGGTACGTGTGTTGGTAAGATTTGGTAATGGTTATCAGTCTGTTGATCCAAATAATGGTGCCGCTTTATGGGCTGGACCGATTATATTGCAATCCAATGGCTTAGGAGATTTGCGCCAAGAGCAGCTCGATCAATTATCGATTAATAAACGTTTATCCCTTGATTTTGGTATTGCGGATGATGCATTTGAATTTACTGCTGCCACCCGACCAGATGATTTGGAGGGGCAGCTTCATTTAATTGCTGCAAAAATAACTCAGCCAGCTTGGGATCCAGCACCAGTAAATAGGGTGAAGCTTATCATTAAGCAAAATGAGGCGAGTACTAATCTATCGGCTCAGTCTGTATTGAGAAGAGATTTAGATTATCTATTAAAGTCCAAAGATCTGCGTTGGAAAAGCCCTCAAGGTAAAGAATTAGATGCTTTTAACGCGCAGCAATTTCGTCAGACATGGGAACCTTTGCTCAAAGAGGGGCCAATTGAAGTGATAGTATTTGGTGATTTTGAGCGTGCTAAACTTATTACCTCATTAGAAAAGACATTTGGCGCAATACAGCCAAGAGCGGCCAAACCGCCGACACTTGCGGCAAAGACTATATCATTTCCAAAACCCAAAAAGAGTAGCGATACATTATACCATCGCGGCCCCAAGGATCAAGCTGCGGCAGTCTTGGGCTGGCCAACGGGCGGCGGAACAGATTTATTGCGTAATAGCCGTCATTTAGAAATATTATCCTCTATCTTACGCGATAGATTATTTGAACGTTTCCGGTCCGAAGAAGCCGCCAGCTACAGCCCTGATGTGTTCAGCAATTGGCCTAAATCATTTGATCAAGGTGGATTTATACTCGGTTTTGCGCAGGTTCAGCCGCAAAATATTCAACGCTTTTTTGCTATTGCCCGGGAAATATCCGAAGATTTGAAAACTACACCGATTAGCCAAGATGAATTGCAACGCGCAGTTGAACCATTAAAGCAACGTATAGAGCGTTCATCTACTGGTAATAGCTTTTGGATTCGCGAAATGAAAGGTGTGAGCTATGATAGAGCAGTGCTAACACAGCTTTCGACATTATATAGCGATTATATTAATGCAACCCCTCAGGATATACAGGCTTTAGCGCAGCAATATCTCATCAATGAAAATATGTGGACGCTGCAAATATTGCCGCAGCAATAAGACACCAAGCCTATATGGATTTACAAGATATATTTGCTTAGGTCCGTATCAATCGAAATATCACCAAGCTGTTCCTTGACATATTCTGCATCTATTTTGATGGTATCACCGTCTTTATCTTCGGCATTATAGCTAATGTCTTCGAGCAATTTTTCCATAACGGTTTGTAATCGTCTTGCTCCGATATTTTCAACATTTTCATTCACATTAACCGCTATACGGGCAATTTCGGAAATGGCATCACTGGTGAAATCTAATATTACATTTTCGGTTTTCATAAGGGCACTATATTGTTCCAATAAATTAGCTTTTGTCTCTGATAATATACGGACAAAATCATCATGCTTTAGCGCACGCAATTCAACGCGAATGGGCAGACGTCCTTGCAGTTCGGGTAGCATATCGCTGGGTTTTGAAACATGAAATGCCCCGCTTGCAATGAATAAAATATGATCGGTTTTCATTGGGCCATATTTGGTAGCGACCGTTGTTCCTTCTATGAGGGGCAATAGATCGCGCTGTACGCCTTCGCGGCTGACCGATGCGCTACGGCTATCGCTTACTGCAATTTTGTCAATTTCATCCAGAAATACAATACCATTGGCTTCCGCGTCCCCCAATGCAACGCGCGCAACATCATCATCGTCAAGGCGCTTATCCGATTCTTCTTCAACCAATTTGTTCCAAGCATCAGGAACGGGCATTTTACGTTTCTTGTGATTTTCTTTGCCAAAAGCTTTGCCCATCATATCGCCGATATTAATCATACCTACTTGACCGCCCATACCCGGTATTTCCATCTGGGATTGGGGAGTATCTCTGATTTCAACCTCAACCTCAACATCATCCATATGATGTTCAGTAATACGTTGGCGAAAGGCCTCGCGCGTGGCTTCGCTTGCACTATCTCCTGCAAGAGCCTTCAAGAGGCGCTCCATGGCGGCTTCTTCGGCAGCATCGCGGACTTTTTCGCGCCTACGATCCTTTTCTAACCTGATCGCTTCTTCGGCCAAGTCTCGGGCTATTTGTTCAACATCTCGGCCGACATAGCCAACTTCAGTAAATTTGGTTGCTTCAATTTTGATGAATGGTGCATCGGCAAGCTTTGCGAGGCGGCGGCTAATTTCGGTTTTACCGCACCCTGTGGGACCAATCATCAATATATTCTTTGGTGTAACTTCATCGCGGAGGCTTTCTGGAAGCCTTTGTCTGCGCCAGCGATTGCGCATAGCAACAGCTACTGCTCTTTTAGCATCTGCTTGACCAACAATATGTGCATCGAGTGCAGCAACAACGCTTTTGGGAGTTTGATTCTGTAACATATTTTTTCCGTTATACGCTTACTAGCGTTTCTACTGTAACATTTTCATTAGTATAGACGCAGATATCAGCGGCTACTTTCATGGCTTTACGGCCAATGGTTTCAGCGTCATTCTCATAATCCATGAGTGCTTGAGCAGCCGATAGAGCGAAATTACCACCCGAACCAATGGCCGCGACACCATTCCCTGGTTCTAAAACATCACCATTACCCGTTAGGATGAGAGTCACTTCTTTATCGGCAACAATCATCATAGCTTCCAAATTGCGTAAATATTTGTCGGTACGCCAATCTTTGGCCAATTCCACTGCAGCGCGCATTAATTGACCATTATGGCGTTCTAATTTGGATTCGAGCCGTTCAAATAATGTAAATGCGTCTGCGGTTGCACCAGCAAATCCACCGACAACGCTGCCATCGCCCAATTGACGGACTTTTCTCGCATTTGGCTTGATAACGGTTTGTCCTAAGCTGACCTGACCATCGCCAATGACAACGACCTTACCATTTTTGCGAACTGATAATATTGTTGTTCCATGCCAAGAGGGTAATTGTTCATGTGAATTTGTCATAAGAAAGATATGGTAACAGAATATCGAAAGTGCAAGATTAAGCTTAGATATTTGGCTTATTTTTAAGAGATAATGAAATTAGAGTTATCAAAATTCAACTATGTGATCGGGTTTTCAATCAATCTTTGTTCCCATGCTAATGCGTGTTGGACTATTTTGTTTAAATCATCATATTGTGGTGTCCAGCCAAACTGTTGTTTAATCTTGCTATTATCAGAAATAAGAGCATCTGGATCACCAGCGCGGCGTGGTTCCAAGTTACGCGTCAATTTATTATTTGTGACGCGATCAACAGCATCTAAAACTTGTGTTACTGAGAATCCATGACCATAGCCGCAGTTAAAGATATACGATTCTTTAGGGCTTTCGATCAATCTTTCGAGGGCGATGACATGGGCCGCTGCTAAATCACTCACATGGATATAATCACGAACGCCCGTGCCATCTTCTGTATCATAATCCGTTCCAAAAATACTTATACTATCGCGTTTACCAAGGGCAGCCTCTACTGCGACTTTGATAAGATGCGTAGCACCCGATGTGGATTGGCCAGTGCGCCCTTTTGGGTCAGCACCAGCAACATTAAAGTAACGCAATGCGCAATAATTAAAATTATGAGCAGCCGCTACATCACTAAGCATATATTCGGTCATTAATTTTGAAGTGCCATAGGGGTTTATAGGGTTTTTAGGCATATCTTCATGAACGGGAATAGTTTTTGGAATACCATATGTAGCCGCAGTAGAGGAGAAAATAAAATGACCTACATTATTTTTAATCATGCTTTCTAATAAAGACCGTGTTTTAGCGGTATTATTATAGTAATATTTAAGCGGATCACTCACGGATTCAGGAACGACTACGGAGCCTGCAAAATGCATGGCAGCTATAATATTATATTTTTCCACAGTAGCGCTTATCAAACCATGATCGGCGATATCGCCCTCTACAAAGGGAATATCAGCGGGTACTGCACCGCGAAATCCAGTCACTAAATTATCTATAACTATCGGATTCCAACCACTGTCTTTTAAAGCCAAAACAGCATGGCTGCCAATATATCCTGCGCCGCCCGTTACTAATATTGATTTTTGCATTTATGCCATCCGTTCCTGTTTCAAAAGCCAGTTGATATTCTATTTCATATATAAATATGACGTATAATATTGATACTTGTTAAACAAAAGCGTGATAAATGTAAAACTCGGTTTTTCTATTGATTTTACAACTTTTATAGGGTCGGTTTAATATGTTAGTTGATTTGTTACATTATTATTATGTTAGGATATTATTAGGTTAGAGTTATAAGCTTTAATTATTATATGCAAAAAAAAGGCGGCTAAAAGCCGCCTTTCCTAATAAGTTAATAAGATCATGGACTCGCAGGAGTGTCATCATCGTTATCAGCTGCAATGATGATACCACCAACTACTGCTGCTGCAGCCAATAAGGCAATTATGATGCCTGATCCGCCTGCTAGATTATTTTCATCAGATACTTCAACGCTTGCACGTGAAACAGCTGATTTAGTTGCAGTCGCTTGAGCTAGGACAGGAGCACCTGCCATAGTTACAACAGCTACTGCCGCTAAAGAGATTTTACCGATGCGCATTAAATTGCTCCTTAATTTATTTGATTAATTCAAATGCGTAATCGTACTTACATAATGTAAAACGTTTTTCAAGGACATTATTTTTATTTTTTGCAATATAGCGCTCAAACGATAATTATTAGAGGTAAGTAGTGACTGATATATCACAAAGCATCAGAGAAATTGCTAATTTATTAAAAAATGGTAAATAAATATATGAATTTAAGACGATAATTATATTTATTTATGAACGACTTCTATCTGAAAGAATCAATTTTTAATCATCATAAATATATGAATCGAACATTCTACTTGATTTGCAATGGTATGTTGCACAAGGATTATTACAATATTCATTAACGTTCAGGCCAATATGATTGACCCACTTTCTACGATAATTTTTAATCTTAATCGCATGACCAACCATGTTTTAGATTATCCGCGCTGGTTAAAGCGAAGCTTAGTTATATTAAGTGATGCAATCCTATGCATATTGTCCATATTATTGGGTTTCTCATTGCGCATGGGAGAGTGGATTTTGTGGAATGAGGGCATAGCCAAACTCATATTTGGTGCCTTTGCAATTTGGTTGCCAATATTTGTGGTAATGAATGTGTATCAGACTATTTTCCGTTATGCGGGCTCTGGTACTATTATAACATTGTTAAAAGCCTCTACTATGGTGTTGGTTGTTTTTATGATCATATTCATGCTAATTGGCTTTGATCATGTCCCACGCACAATGGGGGTATTATTCCCTGTTATATTTTTTTTAATGCTTAGTTTGAGCCGTATTGTTGCACGTTATATATTATATGATTTGGTTGGTATTAATGCATTTGAAGGTAGTAAAAGAGGCGTTCTAATCTATGGAGCGGGATCCGCTGGACGCCAATTAGCATTATCTATTCGGCATGAACCCAGCATGGAATTATTGGCTTATCTCGATGATGACCAATCGCTTGAAGCAGAGACATTGGATGGAACTAAGATTTTCCATGCTAGTAATATCGGTATATGTATTGAAAAATACAAACCAACGGATGTTTTAATCGCATTGCCATCAGCATCGCGCTTTCGCCGTGCGGAAATAGTGCAATCATTGCAACATTATGATTTGCACGTTCAAACGTTACCGCAAGCTCGTGAAATTGTTACGGGTAAGGTCAGTATCGGTGATTTGCGGGAAGTTCAGATCGAAGACTTGCTGGGACGTGACCCTGTCCCGCCAGTTGAAGGACTCATTGATAAAACGATTGCAGGCAAAACAGTGTTAGTATCGGGAGCGGGAGGGTCGATAGGTAGCGAATTATGCTGGCAGATTGCGAAAGCAGCACCTGCAAAATTAATCTTGGCCGAAATGACAGAGCATGCACTTTATTCGATTGAGGTGGATTTACGATCGCATATGAAGAAAGGAGTGTTTGCGCAAGAATTTGATATTATAGCATTGCTCATTAACCTCTCAGATAAGCGGGCTGTGGATAATATGATTGCCCATTATAAACCCGATACTATTTTCCATGCTGCCGCGTATAAACATGTGCCATTGGTCGAAGAAAATTCTATCGCTGGTTTATCCAATAATATATTTTCAGCGCTTTATACGGCTATGGCGGCGCAGGAGCATAGCGTATCGCATTATATATTGATTAGTACGGATAAAGCTGTTCGACCAACAAATATTATGGGAGCAAGTAAACGCGTATGCGAGCAAATTTTACAGGCCATTTCGGATAATCAGACTGATAATAAAGTGAATGGGCTGCCGAATATGGATACGATTTTTGCTATTGTGCGCTTTGGTAATGTATTGGGATCAAGCGGTTCGGTTGTACCTTTATTTCAACGTCAGATTAATTCGGGTGGTCCTGTCACATTAACGCATAAGGATATCACCCGCTATTTTATGACGATTAAAGAAGCCGCATTACTGGTAGTACAGGCAGGAGCGATGGCTAAGGGGGGCGAGGTTTTTGTCCTTGATATGGGCCGATCTGTTAGAATTTATGATATGGCGGTATCGATGATTAAATTGTCAGGTTTAACTGTAAAAGACGATGCCAATCCTGACGGCGATATTGAAATAACCGAAGTAGGGTTGCGGCCTGCTGAAAAATTATATGAAGAATTGCTGATTGGTAATTCACCAGAACCAACGCAGCATCAACGAATTATGCGAGCAAGTGAGACTTTCATTGCTTGGGATGAACTGAACCAAAAACTCATAGAGATGCAAAGTGCATTGGAAAATTATGACCAAGAGACTGCAATCTCTATATTACGCATCCTGGTTCCTGAATATGGGCCAGAATCCAATGATGCTATACAAGAAAACTCAGTGTTAAATCTACATTCCGCAGCATTATGAAAATAGCAGTGCATCAAATGACCAGCAGCACAGATATGCAGGTCAATATTGATACTATGGTGAGCGCCATTCAAGAAGCTTCAGAAAACAGGACTCAGATTTATTTTGCACCAGAAATGGCACTTTACTTGGATAAAGATCGCAACAGAGCACAGCAAAATATCATGCGTGAAGACAGTCATCCTGCACTTATCCAGATTCAAAATGCGGCAAAGCAGAATAATATTATAGTGCATATTGGGTCTTTACCAATAGCCGTTGATGGCGATGCGCCTTATGTCAATCGCAGCTATATCATTGATTGCGATGGCGCAATTATCGCGCATTATGATAAGATACATCTGTTTGATGTAACATTGTCTACGGGTGAATCTTGGTGTGAGTCCAATGCTTATAATGCCGGTGAGCAGGCCGTTATTGCCGATATTGGTCTTACAAAAATAGGCATGAGTATCTGTTATGACCTTCGTTTTGCCGCGCTTTTTACAATATTATCCGAGGCAGGAGCACAGATTACTGCGGTGCCAGCCGCCTTTACAATACCCACAGGAGAGGCGCATTGGCATATATTGATGCAGGCAAGGGCGATTGAAAATACAATGTTTATCGTAGCCGCTGCGCAGTGCGGCCAACATGCGGATGGGCGGCGAACCTATGGCCATTCCTTGGTGGTTGATCCATGGGGTGAAATTCTACTGGATATGGGGCAAGACATTGGCCTTGGCTATGCTGATATTGATTTGGATAGGATTACAGAAGTGCGTAATCAATTGCCTGTATCAGAGCATCGACGTGTTATAAAATATCCTAGTTAGAATCTATATAACGCCCTTCAAATATGATTCCTTGGATAGCAATTTCATCCAATCCTTTTGCACCAACCTCAAAAGGGTCGTGCTCCAAAACAACCATATCTGATTTCTTGCCTTTCTCCAGAGATCCAACCCTATCATCAAGGCCTATTACTTGTGCCGCCTCAATTGTAATTGCTCGCAATGCCTTTTCGAGGCTAATACGTTCATTGGGTGCTTTTGCATTACCTGCTAAAGTTTCGCGATTGGACGCAATCCAGGCAAGATAGAGCGGATCAATCGGGGCCATATTAAAGTCACTGTGCAGGCCAAGCGGTACATTTTTTTGCTCTAATGAGCCTAATCTGTTAATGTGCGATGCGCGATATTCCCCCAGTCCAAATTGCGCATATGTATCGCCCAATACACGTATATAATTGGGTTGTGCGGACACCATGATATTAAGTGCAGCAATGCGAGCATTTTGTTCTTCGGTCGAATATCCCAAATGCTCTAAGGTAATGGTTTGATCATTTCCACGGTCTAATTTCTCGAGCGAAGAAAGCACAACGTCTAGGCCTTCATCGCCATTTACATGAATATGTAAGTCCCATCCATCATCCCAATAAGCAGGAATAAGCTTCGCTAATGCATCTGGTGGGGTGAGCCATTTACCGACATGTCCATCATCATATCCAGGTGGATTCATGCGCATATTTTGTGCAAAAAAAGCTCCATCGGCGAATAATTTTACGCGCTTATTTAGCATAACGCTCTTATTAGCAAATGCAGTTCGTTTGTCTTGAAGCCATGCGCTCTCGGGCGGCCCTTCTTCTGACACACGCATCAACATTACTCGGGATTGGGCTTTATCGTGACCGAATGCTTTTTTAATCAGTCGTGCTTCTGTATCAAAGTCAGCAAATATACCAGTTGCCATATCGGATATAGTGGTCACGCCATTTTCAAGCATCATCTGCTGCATCTTTGCAAAACCGCTTTGTAATTTTTCAGGGGCCAACAAATAAGGGCGTAAAAAACCCAATGCAGGAATTAATGCCGTTTCGGAAAATATGCCTTTTTCATGATTGCTATGTCCTTTGGTGACATTGTTTTTCAGCATAAGAGCTTCAAAATCAACCTTGTTGCTTAGATTAAATTTCGCTAAGGCTTTGCTGTTCATGATGATTTCATGGAAACTGCGCTGCCAAATAATGACGGGTAATTCGGGCGCGATTATATCTAATTGTGTACGATCTATATGGCCGTGAAATAAATGATGATGCCCCCAAGTAATTAATAAATCTTCATCTGATTTGCGCTCAACCAGAGATTTTAATTTGCTAATATAAGCATCGCGTGTTTGCGCCGCTTCATATGTTACGCCCGGTAATTCCCAATCTTCGGGTGCTATAAAATCGATATTGAGCATCACCGCAGCTTGCATGGGGTGGACATGCGGATCGATAAGGCCAGGCATTAATATTGTATCTGTGAAACGATTATCATAAGCAAATGATGCATCACCAAACATTGTCTCAATAGCGGCTTCACTATCAGCAAGTCCGACTATAGTGTCGCCTTTATATGCAATAAATTTAGCGCGCGGTTTATTGTCATCCATTGTGATAATGGACTTGGCTTCGATAATGGTGATTATGTCATTGGCAGCGCCTATTTTCCAATTAACGAAGATGATATAGATGCCAATTAATAATAAGGTGATGGCAATTATATAGCTGATAAAATTACGCTTTTTACTATTTATAATCTCTCTCATGCTTATATCTTGAGCAAATAACATTCAAGGTCAAGAGATTAGGTGCAGACGCAGGAGTTTTAATGTCTCACTCTCTCGCGCCATGCGATAAATAATCCTGCACCAATGATGATAGGTGCACCAAACCAAGTAGATGTAGAAACCACATCGTTAAATATCCAAAAGCCCAATATAGTGGTCCAAATCAGCGCGCTGTAATCCATCGTCATTACTACAGAAACAGGGGCAAAGCGCATCGCGGCAGTTAGTAAAAATTGCGCACTGGCACCGCAAATGCTTAGTCCTGCGATATAGAGCCAGACCTCTTGGCTATGGCTTGATGCGAAGAATAACATGGCAATCCCCAATGGAGTGATCGAAGTAATAGAGAACCAGAATACAATCGTACCACTATTTTCTGTTTTGCCTAGATTGCGAATTTGAATAGAGACAGCAGCCGTGAGCAATGCACCAGTCAATGCAATGATCGGTCCGATGCTGGAGCTGTTTTTCCAGATATTTAACAATGTCCCAGGTTCAACAACGATTATAATCCCGATAAACCCCATTAATACTCCTATCCAGCGATATATACCTGTGGGTTCGCGTAAAATAAGAGCGGCTAAAATAGTGCCAAATATAGGAGAAGCAAAACCAATGACAGTAGCTTCGGCCATGGGAAGCAAGCTAAAGCCTATAAAGTTCAATCCCATAGCGCTTATACCTAAAAACATACGAATGCCATGGGCTGCTGGTTTCTTTGTTTTTATTGATTGTAATTTTCCGCTATAAGCAAACCAAATTACCACGATAGGGATGGCCGTTAGTTGTCGCCAGAACAGGCTTTCAACAACATGTACGCCATTTTGCATGGCCAATTTTACGAACATGAACATAAGGGAAATGGCCACTACAGAAAATAACCGCAATATTATGCCCAATATGATATTTTCATTAGGCCGCGTATCGGGAGGCTTTATGATAATGACATCTTCCTTGATCACATTGTGATATTATGAAGCATTGCTAAACTAATTATATGGGAATTGCACTTGTATAATAATGATCACTTGGCAGATAGAAGAAATGGATTTTATATTCTCTATTTTTGATAGTCACTTTGCTATAGGTGCAATTATCAGCGCTGTGATTGCCGCGCTTTCCATCATTATGGAAAAACGGCGTCATAATCGTAAAAATTTGAATAAAACAGGCTTTATGCCGTGGAACTTGATCAGTGTTCTTAGTACATTAGCAACTGTTATGCTTATCGCGCTTGCAATAAAAATAGGATAAAAAAAGAGCGGCTTATAAATGCCGCCCTAATTTTAATATGAGAGTTAGAGAAAAGCAGATATTATAAACATGCTTCTAAAAAGGGTTGATCGAAACCATATTGACGTGCTTTTTCTAATGTATAAGGACGCACGCTGCTCGATGCCCAGTCACCAATGATTTTGCCTTCGGCATCTTCATCATGATACTCAAATTTGAATAGGTCTTGGGTCACAATAACATCACCTTCCATGCCAATAACCTCGGTCACTTGGGTGGTGCGGCGTGAACCATCACGAAGACGCTTCACCTGAACGATAATATCAACTGATTCTGCAATTTGGCGTGAAATAGCTTCTTTAGGGATTTTAATGTCACCCATCAAAATCATATTTTCCATACGGCCCAGGCATTCGCGCGGAGAGTTAGCGTGAAGCGTACACATAGAGCCATCGTGGCCCGTGTTCATAGCGGCCAGAAGATCGAAACATTCAGCACCACGAATCTCACCAAGAATGATTCGATCAGGGCGCATACGCAAGGCGTTTTTCACCAAGTCACCTATAGTAATAGCACCTTGACCTTCTAGGTTAGGTGGGCGCGTTTCAAGCGGTAGCCAATGCGGTTGTTGTAAGCGAAGCTCAGCAGCATCCTCAATGGTCAGCACACGCTCACCTGGATCAATCATTTTTGATAGAGCGTTTAACATGGTCGTTTTACCAGAACCTGTACCGCCAGAAATAACGATATTCATTCGGGCAGCGCCTGCGATTTTTAGCGCAGTACACATTGGATCATTCATCGAACCAAAGCCTTTGAGCATATCAAGAGTGATTGGTTTCTCAGAAAATTTACGAATCGACATTGCCGTACCGCGCAGTGAGAGCGGAGGAACGATAACGTTCACACGAGAACCATCTTTTAAGCGGGCATCGGCAAGTGGAGTGGTTTGGTCAACTCGGCGACCGACTTGGTTCACAATACGCTGCGCGATTTGCAGCAAATGCTCTTCATCACGAAATTGAATAGGAGCAAGTTGAAGCTTACCGCCTTTCTCAATATAAGTTTGTTCAGGACCATTGACCATAATATCGGAGATATCAGGATCAGCTAGTAATTCCTCTAATGGCCCTAGACCCAAAAGCTCATCAACCAATACTTTTTCAAGCGCAAATTGCTCGCGGCGGTTGAGTGTTAATTTTAAATCAGCAAGCACTTCTAGGATGATAGGGCGAAATTCTTCGGCCAATTCTTCTTTATTCAATGTTGCAGCCGCTTCGGGGTCAACGCGCTCTAATAGGCGCGGTAAAACTTGTTCTTTAATTTTGTGAACAGAAGCTTCAAACCCTTCAACTTTTGGTCCAGTATCAGCCGCCGCGTTTGAACGTTCGGCAAGCCGTGTCATAGCATCTTCGCTTACTGCAGGGGCCGGCGCTGACGCCGCACCAGGGAGCTTTACTGACTCTATAGGAGGAAATTGTTCACCACCACCAGGTTTTTGGGTTTTGGAATTATCGTCTGGTTTGCCACCCGTCATGGGCTTTGCGACACCAAAGGAACTGCGTCCAGCTATTCCAGGTTTTTTACCAAATGCGCTCATATTTCTCTATCCAGATCAGTGTTATTTATGATTGGATAGGCGATAATGGTTAATATAAAGGTAATGGGTTTAATTTTTTGCATAAAAAAGGCGCCCAGAAGCGCCTAATTTAAAACTATGTGAGATAAGCTTATGAAACGGCCTCAGCCAATATGGTGAGACCTTTTTCATTTACCTCGGCAAAACCGCCTTGGATGGTGATGGTTTCGGGCGCAGCGCCATCGCTGGCGAATATAGATAACTCACCGTCGCGGATGGTTGACATTACGGGCGCATGACCCGCTAAAACGCCGAAATCACCCTCGGTACCAGGGACAACCACCATGTAGACATCGTCGCTACGGACGAGTTTTTCTGGTGTGACGAGTTCAAAATGTAAATTTGCCATATAATAGCCTTTGCTCATTCCGCTGAAACAGAGAAGTATTAAATTTAAGCTGCTTCTGCTGCCATTTGCTTGCCTTTTTCAACGGCTTCATCAATACCGCCAACCATGTAAAAAGCACTTTCAGGAAGATGGTCATATTCGCCATCAACAACCGCTTTGAATGATTTGATCGTATCTTCCAGATCAACAAATTTACCTGAAATGCCCGTAAATACCTCGGCAACATGGAAAGGCTGTGACAAGAAGCGCTGAATTTTACGAGCGCGCGCCACGGTTAGCTTATCTTCTTCGGAAAGCTCATCCATACCCAAAATAGCGATAATATCTTGCAATGATTTATATTTTTGCAGAATTTCTTGAACCGCACGGGCTGTCTCATAGTGGGTTTCACCAACAACACGCGGCTCAAGGACGCGCGATGTTGAATCGAGCGGATCCACAGCAGGATAAATACCAAGCTCGGAAATCGCACGGTTAAGCACCGTTGTCGCATCCAAGTGGGCAAAAGATGTTGCTGGGGCAGGGTCGGTCAAATCATCTGCGGGAACGTAAATGGCTTGCACCGATGTAATCGAACCTTTGTTGGTTGATGTAATACGTTCCTGCAATGCGCCCATATCCGTTGATAGGGTAGGCTGATAACCCACAGCAGAAGGAATACGCCCCAATAGTGCGGACACTTCTGAACCAGCTTGCGTAAAGCGGAAGATATTATCCACGAAGAAAAGCACGTCTTGGCCTTCTTGGTCGCGGAAATATTCTGCGATGGTCAAACCAGATAGAGCAACACGCGCACGTGCGCCTGGAGGTTCATTCATTTGGCCGTAAACAAGCGCCACTTTAGAGCCTTCTGGGGTCGCATTGCCATTGGCATCTTTGGCGATAACATTTGCGTCCAAAAATTCGTGATAAAGATCATTACCTTCGCGGGTACGCTCACCAACACCAGCAAAAACAGATGTACCGCCATGCCCCTTTGCGATGTTGTTAATAAGCTCTTGAATAAGAACCGTTTTGCCAACGCCAGCACCGCCGAATAGACCAATCTTACCGCCCTTTGCATAAGGAGCAAGAAGATCGATCACTTTAATGCCTGTCACTAGAATAGAGCT
>CALDZL010000166.1 GCA_937944295.1 uncultured Sphingorhabdus sp. | reverse complement strand
ATTGATGAATATGGCGCCGATGCTTTGCGCTTCTTTATGGCGGCGATGGAGAGCCAAGGGCGCGACATCAAGATGGATGACGAGCGCGTCAAAGGCTATCGTAATTTCGCAACCAAGCTCTGGAATGCAGCGCGCTTTGCCCAATCGAATGGCATAAGTGCATCGCAAAGCCTAACAGCTCCGCCTGCCACGCTGGCCGCCAACCGCTGGATCATTGGCGAAGTGCAGCAAACGCTTACTGCGCTCGACAAGGCGCTGGCTGATTTGCGTTTTGATGCAGCGGCAAACACCATCTATCATTTCACTTGGGATTTGTTTTGCGATTGGTATTTGGAGCTTATCAAGCCGATCATTCAAGGCGATACTGAGGCAAGTTCGGCACAGACAAGCTCTGATGCTAAGGAAACCCGCCAAGTTGCGGGTTGGGTACTCGATCAAATTTTGGTCATGCTGCACCCCTTCATGCCGTTCATCACCGAAGAATTATGGCACGCCATGGCGACGGATGAGGGCAAGAAATCAACCCGTAATTATGACATCATCCTTGCCAAATGGCCTGCCCCTAATGCACAGATTGACAATGATGCAAAGGCGGAGATTGATTGGATTATCGCCTTTACGGGTGCGATGCGTAGCTCCAAAAATGAGCTGGGAATTGCGCCTGGTGCAAAGCTGGATTGTATATTCCCAGACGCGTTACAGGCGCGCGTTGGCACATTACAAAGCACATTAGAGCGAGTCGCACGGATAGCGTCTTCCTCCTTTGGTGATGCACCTGATGGTGCGTCCATGCAATTGGTGGTGGATGGGCAAACGATTATCGTGCCGCTCGAAGGCGTGATTGACATAGAAGCTGAAAAAGCCCGTCTCACCAAAGCCTATGAGGCGGTGAGCAAAGAAGCGAAATCACTCGAAGGACGTCTCGGCAATGAAAATTTCGTTGCAAGAGCGAAACCCGAAGCGGTGGAAAAAGCTAAATCCGATCTGGCAGAGAAAAGTGAAGAAGCAGAACGTTTAAAGGCTGCTTTAGAGCGGCTTGGGTGATAGTCATTGTGTAATGATGTTATCCTGAAACAAGTTCAGCATGACGAGTTTTATTATACAGACACTGTTATACAACAGGAAAAACTTATAGCACAGAGAAATAAAAGAAGTGTATCGTAGGACGAAAATGCAGTTCTTCCAAGACTAAGCAATATAGCATCTTAAATCAGCATCAAAAGATAGTTTAGAAAAAGCTTATAGTACAAAAATATACAAGGCGTGAGCCGATGCGAGTATGGTTATACTTGCAACGCGAAATAACGTAGCAGATTGAAGTAATATAAGCTTTTTAGCGTCCTTGTGAGCGCCAGCGTGATACAATCCGTTCCAACATTTCCTCTTCCCCGCCAGATTCTTTCCAAAGTTTAGAAAAAATTGGATCTTCGGATGCAGGGCGTTTTTCTTCTTCCAATGTATCAAGCGCCACACGAATAGGTACCGAAACACCCTCACCGCAAACAATAATCTCGCGGTTACGGAGCGCAGGTATAGAATCTAGGAAACCGCGTGCACCCTCTGGCATAGCAGCGCGTACAAAGGCTTGGTCACGATCATTATTAAGGCGCATAGAGAGGATGGTACCGCATTGCGATAAAACACCTTCAGCCAAATCTGATGGCCGTTGGGTGATTAGGCCCAATGACACGCCATATTTACGCCCTTCTTTGGCAATACGCTCCAAAATTGTGCGAACCGCTGAAGTAGCAGCAACGCGCTCATTCGGGATATAACGGTGCGCCTCTTCGCAAACCAAGAGAATTGGGCGCTGCGGTTCATTACGCGACCAAATCGCATAATCAAAGACAAGACGCGACAAGACAGCCACAACTGTTGACGTAATATCGGATGGCATAGAAGACACATCAATTATAGAGATGGGCTTATTATCGCTAGGCAGGCGGAAAATTTTGCTGATAAAATCAGTCATAGTATCACCAACCAACATGCCTGAGAACATGAAATTATAGCGCGGATCAGCCTTTAATTCTTCAATTTTATTCTTCAGTCTCATATAGGGTGCAGACGAAGATGCTTTGTCCAAATTACCCATCTCGGTTTGAATGATATTGGTTAAATCCGATAAAAGATAAGGAATGGGGGAGTCTACAGTTAATTTACTAATACTCTCTGCCATGCGATTTTTTGCACGGGCTTTTAACAAAGAACGCGATAGAATCTCACAATCAATTTGGCGATCATCCCCATTTGAGGTTACAAAGACTTCACAATGTTCGCTGAAATTCATCAGCCAATAAGGCATATTGATATTATTGACATCAAATAAAGCACCATTGCTTTTAAAAGCTGCGCTATACTCGCCATGTGGATCGATCATTACAATATGACCTTGCGGCGCAAGATCACAAATACGGTGTAAAATCAAAGCCGCTGATGTTGACTTACCTGTACCCGTAGACCCTAATAAAGCAAAATGCTTGCCTAGCATTGCATCAATATACAGTGCTCCACGTATATCTTTTGTAGGAAACACTGTTCCAATTTCAGTGTGAGCCCTACCATCTGCTGCATAGATTTGCTTCAAATCTGAGCTATCAACAGCGAACACTTCGCTACCAGGAACAGGATAGCGCGTTACACCTCGGCGGAAATTAAAAATCCTACCCGTTAATCTTTCTTCATCCCCTTCACCGAGGAAATCTACAAAGGCTGTAATAGAATTGCCATCGGTCAAATCTAATTTTTGTGTTCTTATACTCGCCAAAAGCCAAACAGAACCCACACGAATTTTAATCTGAGCACCGACTTGTCCAGCCATTTTTATACTCGGATCATCATGTGATTGCAACTGGTCTAACATCGCGGGATCAATACAAATTTGCGACCCTGAACCCGCTATTTCCGTAACAAAACCAACACGGTAAAGCCCATGTGCAGGTCTTTGCGTTCTAGTTTCAGTATTAGAGGGAGGTGCAAGAGAAATACTAGGTTCTTGTGACTCTATCTCGGCCTCTGCTATCTGAGGAACCTCATTCATCGCTATTTCTTCTGGCACATTTTGCTGTTCTACTATATTTACAGGAGCAAGGGAAATATTAGGTTTGTGTGATTCTATTTCCAACTCAGCATTCTGCGCAGTCTCATACTCAACTATTTCCTCTGTTGCGCTTTGCTGCATTTCTATATTTATATCTGATGGAATGCTAGACTCTTGCATAAACTGATGGTTCTCCAAATTATCCTCCATCATTTCAGCTTGCGTAGATATTGATGCATTTTTTCGTAACTCGTAACCACCAAGCTCATCATTTCTTACTTCTGAAGAAGGGTCGACCATATTCTTCGGTGACGCATTAATAGGTTTAAAATGCACAGGTGTTACTTGTACCTCATCCTGTGAGGTGTGTACCTCTTCTGATGGTTGATAAGACATATGGCGCTGAACGCCACCATCATCAACTTTCGGTTTATCTTGTGATGGTGTTAGTCCAAACTTTCTATTTCTCATATCCTACCACTCAGCTTATTAATAAATATAATTGCACGTGATGAGGGTTAAATAGATTAAGTTAATATTTGCTTACCTGTTGATTAATTAGATCAAACGGTAAATATTTCTAACTGGAATAATATAGATTCTAAACAAGCAAATTGCTATAACCTCTGGAAGATATAGCCTGCTGCCAAGCCAAATAGAATAGAAATAAGAACAGCTATGAGACCATAATATAAAGAATATTTATCTGCTAAAGTGGTAATAAATGCTTCAAAGCCAATTTTCTTTATCGAAATCTTTACATTATCATCCGCCGCTATAACCTTACCACTCTGTATTAACAAAGTCTCGGCAGTATAGTCACCTACTGGGACAGAAGATGGAATATTAAGACGCGCACGATATAGCACGCCTTCACTGATCACAACGCCATCGGGATTATCTCTAAATAAACCGCCCCTTTGTCGGTTATCTACCAGCCCATTCACAAAATGGCGCAGCTTCTTACTATCAATCGAACCTGTTGGGGAAAGCTGTAAACGATCAATTCCAAGCTCATATATGGCCGCTGTTTTCACATCGACTATGTCAGATATTTTACGCGAAGATGCAATAGCATAAAATCCAGGCACGGATTGGAAATTATTACTATCGGCATTAATCCAAATACCTGCTACTTTCTTTTTCTCTCGCAATATTATGGGGTTTGTCGGGCCTCGCAAAACTACCACTACATCGATAGTATCTTTATTTTTGGATCGTTGCGAGTCTACAATCGCGCCAAATAATAATAATTCTGCTCCAGTAAAGCCAGATTGAATGGAAATTTGACGCTGAGAAACATCGGGTACTAATTTCGGTTGAGCAATAAGCTGCGCATTGCTAAAAAATATAGCAAGTGTGATTAGAATACGTATCATACTGGCTGCACCGTGAATATTTCTGGTGGTTGAAAGCCTAACCCAATAGCAAGCCGCAAAGCCACGATCAAAACCAATGACGCCAATATTAGACGTAAATATTCAGGTGGTAATTTTTGCGCTAACCGAGCACCTATCTGCGCTCCGGTTACGCTGCCAATCAACAATAATACCGCCAATACTATATCAACAGCCTTTGTTGTTAACGCATGCATCATAGTGGAAGATATGGTAACAAATAATATTTGAAATAATGATGTCCCAACAACAACTTGTGCTCCCATACCCAAGAGATAAAGCATGGCAGGAACCATCACAAAGCCGCCGCCGACACCCAGAAGCATCGTTAATATTCCAGTGACAAAGCCTAACAAAAGCGGAGCAAGCGGCGATATATAAAGACCCGAACGCCGGAAACGCCATCGTAAAGGGAGGTTAGAAACTATCGGATGATGACGCCGTTTTTTAGCTTGAACTTTTTTCCCAGTACGCGCAGCGATAACGCTTGAAATGCTCTCTTTGAACATTAACCCGCCAATACCACCTAACATTAAAACATATAATATATTGATAACAGTATCAATCTGGCCCAGCGCTTCCAAAGTTTCAAACAATAATGCACCAAATAAGGTTCCCATTATGCCGCCAACAACCAACACACCGCCCATATGAAAATCAACACCACCGCGCTTCATATGCGCAAAAACACCAGAAATACTAGCCCCCGTGACTTGCGTTGATGCTGATGCGGCCGCAACAGTTGGTGGGATACCGTAAAATATTAATAATGGTGTGGTCAGAAACCCGCCGCCCACACCGAACATACCCGATAGCACACCCACTAATATGCCGAGTAGAATGATGACGCCTGCGTCAACTGATAGATTGGCTATAGGAAGATAAATATCCATATAATATCTTCCATCTAGCGGATTAATATGACTTTATAAAGGCACAGATAAGCGGCTGATAATGATTAATATCAAAAATCTGTAGATAGGGTGATCGCAGCACCACTATCTGGAGATGCATTGCCGCCAATACGCTCCCGCCAATCTCCAGAAATGCGATAATTTTTTTTACCTAATGATAATTTTATACTGAAGCTGGGACCAATATCAAATCGCTGTGCTCCACGTTGACCGCCTGTCCAAGCGCCGCCGCCAGCCAATATCTCAACGGAGCTATTTTTGTGTATAGACTTTTCAGCAATAATTTGACCATCAAAAAATAATGTATCACGCCCAGCCGTACTAACGCCAGCTTGACCATATGTATTGAGCTTAAAATTCGCAGGTAAGGAAATATTGGATTTACCACCAGCAACATAGAGCGCATACCCATCTGGGTTTGATGGCCTAAAGCGCCTCTCCGCTACAACCGTTAGCGGGAGCTTATTAATTGGTTTTACGCTTAAACCGACCGCTAATTCTCTATCACTATCGTTCAGAGCGCTTTGCGCACGAAGACTTGCATCAATGCCTATTTTTTGATTGGGATTAATAAGATAGGATAATTGGATAGCAGCTTGTGAACCCCCATAGCGCCCGCCCAAAGCATCGGCAATGCCACTATTCGTGCGTGCAAAAATATAGGCATAACCGCGAAGGCGCGTTGCTAAATTTGAGTCTTCAAATCTATCATTTTGATTGCTTTGCTCTGGCGCAATGATCTTATTACCAGGCGGCAGGTCCCAACCAATATTCACATAATTATTAGGACGGACCAAGGATGCACTTCGTTCTTTTATGGACCCTAAAAATAGAAATGGGTAATAGCTTTCAGGCAAATTATTTGATGCCGATACAAGATAGGGTGTGCCAGACGAAATAACTTTTGCTGCAGAAATGTCAATAAGCTGAGATGCAAGGCCCGCAGATGCAGAGCTTTGCTCTTCTCTTGTTATATGAATTTTAGAGTTTTTAAATTGCCTGCTTTCATGGGAAGTTTGCACTGCAACGTCTAATGGTGAATTGATGGTTCTCATATCAGCATCATTCGCAATAGTTGTTGAGAGGATAAATATAATACGTGCTAATACCCAAGAACTCAATAACATTGCTAAATATATAAGCGGCTTAGCCCTGTTAATTTTATTCGATTGGAAGGTTTTTATCATGCCTGCTCTCTATTCGTTAAAATGAAGCGGTTTTCTTCATAAATAGGAGGCATTATTTTATGATGTGTTTTCTCCCAGATCATACGACCACCGAGACAATATTTACAATATAATATCACGGCACGGCGCGCCGCCATTATTGAAATAATATTAGATATAATCATCCTTGGTAAGGTATAACTAGCCTGTAAAATGCCATAATGATAATATACAAATGAACTACGCATTAGGAAGCGCCAGAGCATTAAGAAACTACTACATAAAAGCATAAACTGCATAGCATCGCTCAATGGATCAAGACTATAAAAGCCTGCATATTGCGCTATCCATAGCAATCCGCTTAATAATGCTAAAATATAGGCACAAAATATTGTGAATGCCGCAAATATAGCGCGTCTATCACGCAATCTCATCCAATTCTCACCCAGATTAAAAGGAAGGCGCAAAGGATGTTGCTTCGCAACAGCACCGCGGCGTTCTATTGCAGAATATCGCTTTTGATTATAGGTTGGTTCTATTGACCAGCCTAACCTGTCCCAACCCGATAGAGCAATGCCCATAACCCATCTTGATTTTTGTCTAATCGCAGCATCTAATGTTGTTGGAAAATAAGAGCGCGTACCTATCAATTGACCATTGCTATCTTTCATTCGTACCATGATAGCACCGCGTCCAGTAGCACCAATCTGAATACCCAATTCATAATCTTCGGTCACACTATCTCCAGCAAATGGAAGACCATTTTTTTTCAATGCCAAGCGGCCTAGGCAATTGCGCTCTATCGCACAACCAACACCCGCAAGAGGAAGTGCGGCCCCCACAGCTTCTCTTACGACCATTGCTTTGCCATGACTCTCGCAAAATTCATCACAATAATGGCCGCTTATGAGCTGCGAGTCTGGCGCTGATATTGGAATAACTGGCAATTGGATAATATCATTTTTATTAATCAATCGATCAAAAATCATCAGAGAGTCAGCATGAGGCCTATCCTCAGCATCATGCAATATTACTGATTTCGCTTTTACACCCTGTTTGAGCTCATCCCGCAGCATTGCCCGCCACAATTGGTTCAAACAATCGGCTTTAGTCGTCGGACCATCATCGACACATAAAATGAGTGATATATTTGGGTTATATTTGGCAGCCGCTATGACTTGAGCAATACATTCATTATCATTGGGGTAACAACCTACATAGATACGATGCGCGATATCGCCTTGCATCCAAGCAAGCTTACATCCATCCAACATTTCGCCGATAACATCAGCCTCGTTCCATGCAGGAATAAATATAGCATGATATTCAGAATATATTTTTTGATTTTTTCTAAGGGCCGAATAATTTAAATTATATTTTTTTTTAAAAGCCTCTATATCCATAGGTCTTTTGTAGCGATAGAAAGTTAAACGCCGATAACACCAGCGCATCATCCAAATAAGATCAATCACAATATCATCTATTCCGCCAATTAAAAACCATATCAAACAGAATAATAATAATTCTGTGTGTATAATTCCTAAAATATACAATATTATATCAAGCACTATGTATCCCCAATATATCTATATTTGATTTTACACGCAATACAATAGCCAAAGGCTAAGAAATATCGTTTAGAGCAACTGGCTTGTTATAAATATCATCAACATATAAAAATTAGAGTTTCACCTCTTAACTATTGTAGTTGCGCCTGATATTCGCCATAGATATTGGCTATATACACATCCAAAATCATAGATATTTTTAGGACCTGATAAATTTAAGGAAACCCCACATGTCTTCTAAAACAATCAAACCATTATCTGCAATGCGCAACTTTTTGCATAGCGAAGCTGGTGGTGGTGTATTGTTAATGATAGCAGCTGCAACTGCAATGATTATTGCCAATAGTGCTTGGGGTGACGCTTATTCTGCATTGCTGCATAATAAAATTGGTCCTGAAATAATGCTGGGCGCACAGCTCAAAAAGTTTACGCTTCATCTGTGGATTAATGATGGTTTGATGGCTATTTTCTTCTTCTTGGTTGGATTGGAAATAAAAAGAGAATTTGTCGATGGCCGTCTGTCCACTTGGGAAAAAAGGCGTTTACCCGTAATCGCAGCGATAGCGGGTATGGCCATTCCCGCCATTGTATTTTTATCCATAACAGCAGGCAATCCAACATTTACCAATGGTTGGGCCATACCGGCTGCAACTGATATTGCTTTTGCCATTGGTGTATTGGCACTGCTTGGTAAACGGGCTCCGACATCACTCAAATTATTTTTGGTAACGGTCGCCATAGTCGATGATATGGGCGCAGTTGCCATTATAGCATTAGTCTACACCGAGGGCTTGCAAACAATATGGCTCGCAACGTCGGCAGGTATATTATCTATAATGTATATTTTGGGTAAATCGGGCGTTAAAAATATCCCAATCTTTTTAATCCTATCTGTCATTCTATGGTATTTTGTATTGCGTTCTGGTGTTCATGCGACAGTGGCTGGTGTATTAGCAGCCATGATGATACCTATTGTTAAAACGCCTGGCGCGCCTGATGCAAAAAATAGCCCATTGCATATTTTAGAACATGCTATCCACCCTTGGAGCGCATATCTCATCATTCCGATTTTTGGATTTGCTAACGCTGGCGTAAATATCGGTGGTTTGGGCGTGAATGAAATTTTCAGTCCTTTGCCACTGGGTATTGCCGCAGGTTTATTCTTTGGTAAACAATTGGGTATTTTTGCGGCAGTTTATGGGGCAGTAAAATTAGGCTTTGCCAGTAAATTACGCGGTGCTACTTGGGTGCAAATATATGGCGTATCCATGCTTTGTGGTATTGGTTTTACGATGAGCCTATTTATCGGTGAACTCGCCTTTGTTGGTAATGATAGCACTATGATGCTGCTCCGCGAAGAGGCTAAAATCGGTATATTGATGGGTTCTATCGTTTCTGCTTTATTTGGTTTTTGTTTGCTAAGATTTGCACCACTTCATCAAGATCATGATGCAATAGAAGCCCAAGAAGCCGCTGAAATAACAATGGACGGCCATGTATCGTCTATGACGGAAAATGAAATAATCGGAAAATAATTATGTTCAGAGGTAAAATTATGCACAAGAAAAGTATATTTTTAATCATATCTTGTCTAATTTTAAGCGCCTGTTCTGCAGAGAAAAGCACCGTTAAAGAAACGCAACTCAGCACTGAACAAATAAAAGCAGATAAAGTTCTAAATCCACTAGCAATGGAATATATAATATTATCGCTCGAAATGGGCGAGCAAGAAAATGGATATATTGATGCTTATTACGGCCCCAAAGAATATCAAGAAAATGCCAAGAAAGCGCCGCGTGATTTAACAGCATTGGGCAAGGCTATTGATGATCTCAAATCCCAGATAGAGGCTATATCAAATGATAATCTGTCATCATTATCCCAGCGTCGTAGGGATTTTTTACTAGCGCAATTAACCGCCGCACAAACACGCCAGCGCATGTTAAGCGGAGAAAAATTAAGTTTCCTCTATGAATCATTGGGTCTTTTTAGTGTGACACCTGATCTCAAGCCTTTATCAGATTATGATGCTATCATT
>CALDZL010000165.1 GCA_937944295.1 uncultured Sphingorhabdus sp. | reverse complement strand
TTCGCTACCACTAGGAACATAGGCATCGCCCATTTCTTCCTTGGTCGATTGCATAATGTCATAGCCAAGCTTCAATGTCGTTTCATCGACAACGGCGAGCGGGCCAATCGGCATGCCCATAGAAATAGCAGCATTTTCAATCAGCGACATTTTCACGCCTTCGGTCACCATCAGCATCGCTTCATTGGCATAGGGTGGGAATACGCGGTTGGTATAGAAACCACGAACATCCTTTACCACAATCGGTGTTTTACGAATTTTGGCGTTATAATCAATCGCGACTGCCAAGGCTTTATCGCCTGTTTCTTCACCTGGGATAATTTCCAAGAGTGGCATACGTTCTACGGGAGAGAAAAAGTGCATGCCGATAAATTGATCGGGGCGTTTTGAATGTTTGGCGAGACCCGTAATCGGCAAGGTTGATGTATTCGATGCGAAAACAACATCATCGCGGATCACTGCTTCGGTTTTCTTAATCACATCGGCTTTTACATCAGGGCGTTCAAACACAGCTTCGATAATTAGATCAACATCTTTGAGATCATCGTAATTATCGGTGGGTTTGATACGCGCCATGAAAGCATCCGCTTTCTCTTTGGTCATCTTGCCGCGTGCGACCTTTTTGTCCACAATCTTCTGGCTATAATCAACGGCCTTTTGCGCGTCTTCCATGCTGCGGTCCAGCACGACAACATCCATCATACCTTGCGCGGTCACATGGGTAATACCCGATCCCATCAAGCCGCCGCCGATAACGCCAACGGTTTTAAGGTCCGTTTTTGCGACGCCTTCTGGACGCGCTGCGCCTTTTTCGGCTGCTTGCTTATTCACAAACAAGGTTCTGATCATATTTTTGGATTGCGGCCCAGCCAATAGCTTGGTGAAGTATTTGCTCTCTACACGAAGCGCTGTGTCAATGGGCAACATAGAACCTTCATAGAGGCATGATAATATGGCTTTCACCGCTTCATAATTACCTTTAGATTGCTTGAGCGCCATGGCCGAAGACCCCATATAAAGAGGCACAGCACGCGGATCCATAGAACCAGCACCGCCTGGAAATTTATAGCCCTTTTTATCCCAAGGCGCCGATGCTTTTGGATTGGCTTTCACCCATGCTTTGGCTTTATCGATCACTTCATCATGCGGCACAACCTCATTGATAAATCCTTGCGCAAGAGCAGCTTGCGGATTGGTGGGCTGCCCCATCATAATCATCATACCAGCCGCTTGCAGGCCAGAAAGACGCGGTAAACGCTGCGTGCCGCCGCCGCCGGGAAGCAAGCCCACTTGAACCTCAGGAAGGCCAAGCTGAATTTTCGGATTATCGCTGCATACTCGGTAATGACAGGCCAATGCCAATTCCAAGCCGCCGCCCAGCGCAAGGCCATGCAAAGCACAAGCCACGGGTTTAGCGCTTTTGCTGCCTTTGATTAATTCTTTGGCGCTATGACCGCCCGTTTCCATGCGGCGCAATTCACCGTTCAAGCCCCAGCTTTGCTCAAAGGCTTCTTTCATGGTTTCTGCTTTTGAGGCACCGAGCATGCGCAAATCAGCCCCAGCTAAGAAACCAGATTTTTTGCCCGATGCAATCACCGCTCCTTTAATGGCGTCATTGCTGATAAGTTCATCCACAAATTTTGGGAAATCGGTCATCAAACCTTCATTCCAAACATTCATAGATTGGCCCGGCAAATCGATTGTCACTAGCGCGATGCCATCGGCATCAATATCCACGGTTAGTGTTTCATATGTCATGATAATATTCCTATAATTTCTATAATGTCAGGCTCAAACGCGCTCAATAACCGTGGCAATACCCATGCCGCCGCCGATGCATAGCGTGGTTAGCGCGGTTTGCTTGTTGGTGCGCTCTAACTCGTCCAACACCGTGCCCAAAATCATCGCACCAGTAGCGCCCAGCGGGTGGCCCATTGCGATAGCGCCGCCATTCACATTCATCACGCTATGATCAACATTCATAGCTTCCATAAAGCGCAATACAACCGATGCAAAAGCTTCATTAAGTTCCCATAGATCAATATCACTATTGCTCATCCCAGCACGTTCCAATGCTTTTTTCGCGGCAAATTCTGGGCCTGTCAGCATGATGGTTGGCTCGCTACCAATGGATGCCATAGACACAATACGCGCGCGCGGTTTGAGATTATGTTTCTCACCCGCTTCTTTATTACCAAGCAGTACCGCCGCGCTGCCATCGACAATACCAGAGCTATTACCAGCGGTATGCACATGATTGACGCGCTCTAAATCTGGATGCTTTAAAATGGCCACATCATCAAAGCCTGGCATCGCCTCACCCATCATTTGGAATGCAGGTGATAAAGACCCCAATGATTGCATATCAGCATCAGGGCGCATCAGCTCATCATGATCTAAAATCACCTCACCAATCACATCTTTGATCGGCAATATAGATTTTTCAAAACGATTTTCTTTCCAAGCTGTCGCTGCACGCTTTTGGCTCTCAACCGCATAGCTATCGACATCATCACGGCTATAACCATATTTACTAGCGATTAAATCGGCTGAAATACCCTGAGGTACGAAATATTCTTGAAAGGCCAATTTAGGATCGGCCATACCGCCCGCGCCATCGCTGCCCATGGGAACGCGGCTCATCGATTCAATGCCGCCGCCTATGGCTAAATCAGTTTCGCCTGATTTTACCTTGGCCGCTGCGATATTCACCGCCTCTAGGCCTGAGCCGCAAAAACGGTTCACTTGAATCGCCGAAGTAGTCTCGGCATAGCCTGCTGCCAACACTGCGCTGCGCGATATTACCGCGCCTTGCTCACCCACAGGGGAAACACAACCAAAGGCGACATCTTCGACTTCATGGCCATCTAATTCATTGCGTTCATTCACCGATGCCAGCACTTGGGATGCAAGTTCCAAAGCCGTCACTTCGTGCAATGATCCATCGGAGCGTCCTTTACCGCGCGGAGAGCGCACAGCGTCATAAATATAAGCTTCGGTCATATTCTATTCCTTTTCAATTGTGACGACGCCAGCCTCAGCCAGTTTCGCGATTATGTCTTGATCATAGCCAATATCATGCAAAATATCGGCGGTGTTTGATCCTTTTTCTTCTATCTCAAATTCATCCAGTAATGGCACGCTATCGAAACGGGGCGCCATTTGCGGATGATTCCAATTCCCATCCTTAATATAGGATGCTCTGTCCATATTCACAGGGTGCTCAGCCGCTTCTTTATATGACAATACAGGCGTAACGCAGGCATCTGTGCCAGAAAATAGTGTCTCCCATTCATCACGGCTTTTGCTCGCAAAAATTTTAGCCAACATTTCATGCTGCGCTGGCCATTTGGCAAAATCACTCTGCTTGCCATATGCATTCTTATCGATTGGCAATCTATCCATCATGGCGGCAAAGAACTGTTTTTCAATACAGCCAACCGCCATATATTTGCCATCGGATGTTTCATAGCAGCGGTAATAGGGTGCTGCTCCATCGAGCAAATTGGCATTGCGCGCTTCTTGCCATTGACCGCGCCCTGCCATGCCATGAATGAAGCTCATTAAGGACGCCGTACCATCGATAATGGATGCATCGACTATGTCGCCTTTGCCTGTTTTTTCAGCCTTTAACAGAGCGGCTAGCAAGCCCGTCATCAGGAACATGCTACCCCCGCCAAAATCACCAATCATGTTGAGCGGCGGCGGCGGCGGCGCATTGGCTGGACCGATAGCATGCAGCGCTCCCGTCATAGATATATAATTAATATCATGACCCGCCATTTGTGACCAAGGCCCTTTTTGTCCCCAGCCCGTCATACGGCCATAGATGATTTTGGGATTATGCTTTTGTATATCTTTTGGCCCAACACCCAGCCGTTCGGTTACGCCAGGGCGCAGCCCTTCGATAAATATATCGGCTTGCTTGGCAAGCTTTAATATGATTTCAATGCCATCTGGCGACTTCATATCGATGATGATAGATTTTTTACCGCGCGCATCTATTGCTGCTTTATCGAGCGGCGATTTACCAGCATTGGGGCGATCGACAACGATAACATCCGCCCCCATATCGCTGAGCAGTTGTCCTGCATAAGGAGCTGGTCCTATACCAGCAAGTTCTATCACTTTATAACCAGCCAGCGGCTTTTGATTTTCTGGATTCATCGAAGGGCCTTGATATTTAATTACACAATTAATGTGCATATAATATTTTGTTGAGAGCTTGGCAAGCAAATTTACGTTTACGTAAACGATAAGGGTTCTTCATAATGCCCTTATTTTTCTCTTATCTATGCGGCCCTATTTGTTTTGCTCTGGCCCTATTTATTTTGCCTTTATTTTTTCTGATCCATTTTTTCTAGCTTTATTTTTTCTGGCCCATAAATCCAAATAAATGTCCTGCAACTTTGCGCATCTGAATTTCTTCCGCTCCCTCAGTAATGCGATAGCGCCTATGGTGCCGGTAAATATGTTCAAATGGCCTATGCCGACTATAGCCTATCCCGCCATGGACTTGCATCGCCTGATCAGCAGCATTGCATACCAACCGATTGGCGCGATAATTACAAATGGAAATTTGATCGGATAATTTCTCGGCAACTTCTACTTTATCCATTTGGTCCATCGCATCGGCTACGCTGTATATATATTGGCGCAGCATTGCAGCTTCGCTATGCAATTCAACGAGAGGAAATTGTATGGCTTGATTAACCGCTAATGGCTTGCCAAAAGGTTTACGCTCCCGCGCATATTGCACCGATTGGTCAATACAATATTGCGCCGCGCCTAAGGATGAAGCCGCTTGTCTTATGCGGTTTTCATGAACAAAATGCTGCGCACAGGCCAATCCATATTCGGCATCCCCCAATATATCTTCCGCTGGAATCCAAACACCATTATAGGTGCATTTGGGATGATCGGTGGGCATATTAAATGTCCACAAATATTCGCCAACTTCAAACCCAGCCGCATTGGTCGGCACAATGAAACAACCAATGCCTTTTGCATCGCCATCTTTGCCGCTATGGCGTGCAAAGGTCATAACATGGGTTGCCTTGTGCAATCCCGTTGTCCACATTTTCTCGCCATCAATGCGCCAGCCATCGACGCCATCGCGCACTTCTTTTACAGCGCGTGTTTCCATCCATGTAGCATCCGAACCATGGGCTTCTTCGGTTAAACCAAAGGACCAGCGCATTTCACCATCGAGCATAGCGGGTATATATTCCGCTTTTTGTTTTTCCGTACCAAAATCCCGCACCATCAATGGTTGTACTAAATTACCAACGATGGAATTTTCATTCTGAAGATCATTGTGCAGGCCCAGCCCTTTTGCTGCGAGATGCTCTCTGATGCGGGCCATCGATAGATTATTACCATCTTGCCCGCCAAATTCACGCGGCAAGGCAAAGCGGTAATGCCCAGCTTCATCAGCTAAGACACGCATTTGGTCGAGCAAATCTTCCCAATCCTGCGTTGGCAATCCCTGATTATCCCAATCGGTACGCGCATTTTCACGCCGATGGTCAAAGAAACGCATATTATCATCGGCCTGCTCTAATGGCTTAATCTTGGCTTCTATAAATGTATCAAGCTCTGTTAGATAATCCTCAATCTCTTGAGGGATAGAAAAATTGCTCATATCATACCTTTACTTTTGGAGTGCTTTGCCATTTTCTCTGCGCCACTTTGACGGCGGCATAATGGGGTTGGTCAATAGTAGTTTTCTCTAACGCGCAAAGCCGCAAATGATTGATGACATCGCAATCACCGCTAGCGGCGAGCTGCGCCATATTGTCTTCTGAAAGACTGGCTATGCTTCGCATACGTTCTCTTTGCTGGCGCGCAAATAAAGCACCAAATTGTGCAGATCGCTTTAATATAGCAAGCGCATTTTTGGCGACGCGGGCCTCGAACAAATCACGGCCTTTGGCGGTTTCGATAACGCCTTCATCCCATTCATATAAGGCACGGATTAATTCACCCACTTTGGTTGCGCCGCTTGGGTCCAGATTATGATCTGGACATTGCCATTCGCTAACTTCCGACGATATAATCGCATTACCTTCTAACAATAGCACCAAATCTAGCTCGACCTCTGAAACGCGTGTGCCAATGACCGCACGTTCTAGCGTTCTTTCCGTTCCAGTGCGCCATGAATCGAGCATTCTCAAGCACACTATCCCCCACCAAAGCGTAGAAAATATCAACCAGAAATCAAAGCGCAGCCTATCAACCTTGCGCCCGCTTATACTCTCATAATGTTTGATAAAACCATCTATTTGCCCAAATCCGCCCACAGGATTTTCATAGCGGCCAAAACGCCAAGACGGCGCGCACATAAAGGCCAAATCTTGCTCTGCATCGCCTATGTGACACAGCTCCCAATCCAGTACCGCGGAAATGCCAGCTTCACCTATCAGCAGATTGCCCATACGAAAATCGCCATGCAAAAACACTGCCTCGCCTGCATCAGGGCATTGCTGCTCAAGCGCTAGAAAGGCCCAATCAAATATTGGCAATTTTGCACCTAGGGTTTGATAATCTTGCTTTAAATTTTGCAGCATTTGCATGGGGCTGTCATGCCTTAAAGTCTCTGATAGCGGCAGACCATGAATAGATGCCAATTGCGCAGCGCATTGCTGTGATAAAACTTCATAAAATTGTGCATCATCATGGGCTTTAAATATCTTATGCGGCAGAGCCTCCCCCGCAATATATTCCATGACAAAACCATGGCCTAGCCCATCACTATTTTCTATTCTGCCAAATATTTTTGGGACTTTCAAACCCTTATCATAAGCCATCATCAAAATATCAGCTTGCTGATCTAAGGTTAAAGCCTCAGATAATGGGTTTTCCTCTGCTTCGCGCCGCATGATGTAGGGAATTTGTTCATATTCAAAATACCAGCTTTGCGCACTTGCGCCACCCGACAGGCGTTGCAATTTATCTACTTCGCCATTGCTACCAAAAACGCGATTGCACAGACCGCCAAGCTTTACACAAATTTCATTATTGGATTGCATATTGTTAATCTGAAAAACCTCTCAGCAGAGGTGTATAGACTCAAGATACCAAATGCAAATCGGCTTTATTTTTATTGAGTAAGGTCTCCGTATCTGCCGATAAGCCTGTTAATATTACCGCTATTATTGTCTTTAATTTTTCAACGGGTAATTTTTCAGACATTTGATTCAAATTATCAGGATTCACATAGGGATGCACCATTAAATTCACATAGGATACGGCCGCATCAATGGTAATTCCTCTAAAATATCCGTTATCCATAGCCTCAGATATAATCATCGCCAAATAGTGATCGCCAAGATCAACATAACCGATAACCACATCATAATGCTGATCACCCAATTCACAATAGCTACGAAATAGATCGGGCTCTCTTAAAAAATTCTCGCGCATCAGAGTGAACCGCCGCGCAAAAAATTCATATAATTTACTTTCTACTGGCAAATCAGATGCCGTAACATCTTCCATTATTTTCACTTTATCGCTAAACCAATTTTCAGCAATCGCTTCCCAGAGCATCTCTTTGCTCTCAAAGAAACGATATATATTAGATTGTGACATATTGGCTTCGCGCGCAATTTCTTGCAATGTTACTTCGACTGCGCCGCGTTTGCGGATCAATTGTTCCACAATTTCCAATATTTTCTTTTGGCCAGCTTCTATATCGGTCTGGGGGCGCGCCATGATAGTCTCCGTTTTATAATAGTAAAACAGTTTTATGATAAATGAATATATTATTCAATCATCATTTAATCGAAATCGAAACTTTCTTGCTGTACCTTCACATCATCATCCTTCTCTTCATCACCATATTCCAGATTGGATAAGGTAAGACCCAGTAATCTTATGCCCTTTTGTGTGGGCAAGAGATGCGAAAATATTTGCAGCGATACAGCCCTAAACTCTGCCTGATCAGCCACATTATGGCCGAGCGATTGCGAACGAGTGATCTGCTGAAAATCACTATATTTGGCTTTCAAAGTGACCGTGCGACCTTTCGCTTGATAGCGCTCAATACGATCCCAAACAATATCGATAATATGCTCTATTGCTTCCAGCAGTTCTGCGTCGCTCCATTTGTCCTGATCATAGGTGCGCTCACCACCGATAGATTTTCTTATACGGTTGGGTTTTACTGCACGGTGATCAATACCACGCGCTGCATGATAGAGATATTCCCCCCAACTGCCAAAATTTTGCGTAAACCAATGCTCAGGCTTATCGAGCAAATCAGCGCCTTTATGGACATCAAGCGCCGCCATTTTTTCAGCAGTTTTCGGACCAACACCGTGGAATCTGCGAACAGGCAAGGATGCCACAAATTCAGCGCCTTTCTCTGGTAATATCACGCATATGCCATTAGGTTTATTTTGATCGCTCGCCATTTTTGCGATAAATTTATTATAGGATACACCCGCGCTCGCGGTGAGGCCTGTTTCCCTTTCAATATCAGCACGGATCATCTTCGCTATTTTAATCGCACTTCCAATATCTTGTTTATCATGAGTCACATCCAAATAGGCCTCATCAAGAGATAATGGTTCGATCATATCGGTATATTGCGCAAATATTGTGCGTATCTGCTGCGATACTTCGCGGTAGACATCAAATCGGTGCGGCACAAAAATCAGCTCAGGGCATCGCCGCGCCGCCGTAACCGAAGGCATAGCAGACTTCACACCAAATTTGCGCGCCTCATAGCTCGCTGCTGCTACCACCCCGCGCTTTGCGCTGCCACCCACAGCAACTGGTTTACCGCGAAGCTCAGGATAATCGCGCTGCTCAACGCTCGCAAAAAAAGCATCCATATCGATATGGATGATTTTGCGATGTTTTTGCATTTTGCTCTTCTGTGGGCTTTCGGGTGCGCTCATATCACATGATTATCGTTTGATAATATTTTGGGCAAGTGAGGATAGCCAATATCCATTATTAATTCTTAGCTGAAGACTATATTCGAGCATAGCTATATACAAAAGCCTATAAAAGCCGCATGGGGTCATCATGAGTGAACAACAGCTATCTTCCCTCTCCATTGGAGAGAAAGAATTGACATGGATGATGGCGCTTACCATGGCGCTAAATGCTATGGCATTGGACACGATGCTCCCCGCTTTTCCTAATATTCAGGCGGACTTTCAATTGCGCGGAAACAACGTGCAATATATTGTCGGCATCTATTTGGTGGGCATGGGCGCAGGTGCCATAATATATGGTCCCCTATCTGACCGCTATGGCCGAAAACCCATTTTGCTGACGACGATTAGCCTATTTTCCTTTTTCAGCGTAGCCAGCTGTTTTGCACCCAATTTCACGTTATTTCTATTGCTTCGGTTAGCCCAAGGATTGTGCGGTGCGGCTATGGGCGTGTTGGTTATGTCTATCATCCGCGATAAATTTGAAGGCGATGCAATGGCCAAACGCATGTCGCTGATATTCCTAACCTTCATGATCGTGCCGATTATAGCACCCAGTATCGGACAGGCCATATTGTGGGTGACGACATGGCATTATATATTCTTTGGACTATCTGGCATTGCGATCATCATGGCATTATGGATATTGCGCCGCTTGCCCGAAACATTAGACCCTGACAATATCATTCCCATCAAACCCAATGTCATCGCGAAAACTTGGAAATATGTCGCTACCAACGGGCATGCCACTGCTTATGTTGGAGCGAGCGGTATGACTCAAGCGGGTCTCTATGGCTATTTGAGCAGCGCCCAACAGATATTTGATGTCACATTTGGTGCAGCAGACTTTTTCATATATGGATTTGCCATCATCGCCATTGGCATAGCCGTCACCAATTTCACCAACAGCAAGATTGTTATGCGTTTTGGGACGCGCCGCGTATCGCACAGCGCATTATTCATATTCATATTATGTGGGTTCCTGCAAATAGCAGCAGCTTATTTCTATCCGCAATCTTTGTGGCTTTTCATCATTGTCATCACCGTGAATATGGCGATGATCGGATTTACATCTTCTAATTTTAGCGCCATCGCTATGCAACCATTTGGCGCAATGGCGGGAACAGCATCCTCTTTTCAGACGTTTTTGCGTACATTGATAGGTGCGTTATTGGGCGCACTTATTGGCCAACAATTTGATGGCACTATGTTGCCCGTATCCATCGGTTTTGCCGTAACAGGCGTAATTGCATTAATGCTGATATTATATGCAGAAAAAGGGAAATTATTCACCCGCCCCAATCTGGCACCCCCACCAAGGGGGATGACCAGCGGGCGGTAAATATTAGGCAATGAATTTATCTCAGTATTAATTCGGCAATAGGTCTGGGAATAGTCCAAATATCAGGATCAAACTCACCGCAATTGGGCTTACCCAAGCTGTTAAAAAACGATAGAAAACCAATTTACCACCACTCAATGAGGTTTGGTCATCAACTAATTTTTTATCAGCCTTCCAACCGATGAATATCGTCGTGAGCAAGGCCGCCACGGGCAATAATATTTTGCCTACAAAGCCATCAATCGTATCCATGATATTGGTCTCGGCAAAAATATTCCAAAAGCCCAATATTTTATATTCACTCCATATATTAAGCGAGAGCGCACAGGCAACGCCAACTAAGAAAATAAGCCCGCCAACGCCCCATGCGGCTATGGCACGGCTGCATTGAAACTTCTTAATCGCCCAAGCCACCACAGCCTCAAGAAGCGATATAGAGCTAGTGAGAGCCGCAAAGAAAATAAGCACAAAGAATAACATACCAATAAAAGAACCTGCGGGCATGGATTGGAATGCAATGGGTAAGGATTTAAATACTAATGTCGGGCCAGCAGCAACGTCCAAACCAGCCGAAAACACAATTGGAAAAATCATCAGGCCAGCAATTATAGCTACGCCTGTATCCGCAAAAGCAATCATGCCAGCCGTTGGCGCCAATTTGGTCTCTTTGGGCACATAAGCGCCATAGGTTATCAGCGCCGCACTGCCCACGCTCATGGAAAAGAGCGCCTGCCCTAGTGCTTCATTAACAACGCTCGCGCTTAATTTGGAAAAATCAGGCGTGAAAAGAAAGGTGATGGCTTTGGCAAACTCACCCACAAAAGCACCATAGATGGTGATACAGACCAACAAAACAAAAAATATCGGCATCAAATAAGTAGCCGCCTTTTCAATACCATCGGTTACGCCGCGTGCAACAATGGCAATGGTCAAAAACATGAAAATTGTGTGCATAGATAATAATATTGTGTTGTTCGTAAAAAGATTATCCATGCGCTGCGGAATTTCTTCTTTTGTCTCATTAAGCAATGCCCCCGCAAAAGGATTACCGCTGGTCAAATTACCAAAAAAGTCACCTATGAACACACCAACATAATAGAGCACCCAGCCCGCAACCACGCTGTAGAAAGTAAGAATAAGGAAAGCCGCACTAATACCAATTCCGCCAAAAGCTGCCCAGCCTTTGCTGACGTTTGAATCTGAGGCTAATTTCTTTGCGCTATGATAGGCATCGGTTCGGCCATTACGGCCGATTAATACTTCGGACAAAACCAGTGGTAGACCAATTAAAACAACGCAAGCAATATAGATAAGCACAAATGCACCGCCACCATTTTCGCCCGCCAGCGTTGGAAAACGCCATATATTGCCCAAACCAACAGCAGCCCCTACCGCTGCTAATATAAAGGCGGTACGCGATGACCAACCCTCTTGTTTTACTGCTACCATTACTCTCTCCCAAAAATCTGGCGTTTAAGGCCTCTGTTATTTTGTAACAAAATTATATCTAGCCCTTATTTAGCATTGGGCCAAGAGGTTTTCCTGCAAAAATATGCACATGCAGATGCGGCACTTCTTGATGCGCATCACGGCCGATATTGGCCATTAAACGATAACCGCTCTCTACCATGCCAGCTTCGCGTGCAACATGCCCAACGCCGCGCACAAATTCAGCTATTTCTGTATCGCTGCCGCGCGCTGAGAAATCGTCCCAACTCACATAAGCGCCCTTTGGTATGACCAATATATGATGCGGCGCTTGCGGGTTTATATCGTAAAAAGCCAGCACATAGTCATTTTCATAAACGGTTTTATTGGGGATTTCCCCGCGTAATATTTTTGCAAAAATATTATCATCATCATAATCTAATGTTGGATCAATCGCCATATTTACCTGCCTTATATTATGTCACTTCATGCATATGATATAGCATCATCACTGCGGCCT
>CALDZL010000164.1 GCA_937944295.1 uncultured Sphingorhabdus sp. | reverse complement strand
TGCTTAGTCTCTCACGTGTACCTGCACGGTCAATTACTGTACCATTGGTGGAACGTCGCCATTCAGCAATGCCAGATGCAAATACGCGGGCAATAGGAAGACTATCTTGACCATATGCAGTATAAAATTTATCAATATTTTCGCTTTGCCAAAAGCTTTTTTCAAATTTATCACTATTACTATTAATCCTTGATATTTTAAAGGAAAAGCCAAAAATAATTGTCCAAACCCAAATACTGGCCAGGGCGAGGCCAATGATAACGGATTTCACCACCAAATCGGCCTGTAAGAATAATCCCAATGGAGAAAAATCTGCATCACTCGCTAATATTGTTAAATCCATATTTTATTCTATCCTATTGGTTTTACTCTGGCCTATTGGTTTTATTCTGGCTTATTATTTTCACTCTAAGTTCAAATTTTATGATTCATTTGTTATCTATAATCATTATTGATGACGAACATAGTCTTCATGTGTAAGTTTGCTGCGAAAAGCCTCCACCCATGCTTTGGGTTGCCGCACAGGGCGCCCAGAGGGATGAATGAAGGCTGCCTCAATCTCAGCCGCAATAATATGCTCTGCACCGCGATATATATTTTGCGCTATATAGACACGTGCTCCCGTGACTTTATGGGCATGGCTAATGATGGTTAGGGCATCATCAAATTTTGCGGCTTGTTTATAATTAACGTTTAATTTTGTGATCGCATAGGCCCCATCGCCGCCTTCAAATGCGCTGCGTTGGTCGATACCTATACGCGCAAGCATGTCTGATCGCGCCCGTTCCAGAAAACGTACATAGCTGCCATGATAGACAATGCCCGAAAAGTCGGTATCCTCATAATAGACGCGCACAGCAAACATATGGTGCGCGCCATCATAATAGCCTTCAAGGGGTTTAATGTCATGCTTCATTACTGGACAGTTTAGACGTTAGAGCGTTGATGTAAAAGAGGGAAAAACCGCCTAGCATGCACTTTATCGCCCGTCAGACTCATTTCGTGGAAGTTATGATAGAATATCGAACCCAATTAAGGCCTTAATCAAATAATTCATCTTGCGGTTTATTCGGCGGATTAAGTCCCAAATGTTTCCATGCCCGATCATTAAGCGCGCGTCCGCGTGCGGTGCGCGCAACCAAACCAAGCTGTATTAAATAAGGTTCAATCACTTCTTCGATCGTATCACGCGGTTCGGATAATCCAGCAGCGATTGTTTCAACACCAACGGGCCCGCCTTTATAAATGTCAGCAATCATCATCAAATAGCGGCGATCCATATTATCAAGGCCCAGCGCATCAATCTCTAGCTGCGTGAGCGCATGATCGGCGGCCTTGGCATCCACGGTGCTGATATTACCAACATTGGCAAAATCACGCACGCGGCGCAGCAAGCGGCCCGCGACCCGAGGCGTTCCGCGAGAGCGCCTCGCAATCTCCTGCGCCCCATCGGATGATATACCGAGATCCAGCAATTTGGCTGCGCGCCGAACTACCAATTCCAATTCATCATGCGTATAAAAATTCAGGCGTACAGGTATGCCAAAACGGTCTCGTAGCGGGGTGGTGAGCAGGCCCTGGCGCGTGGTAGCCCCCACCAAAGTGAAGGCTGGCAAATCAATGCGCACACTACGCGCACTTGGCCCTTCACCGATCATAATGTCGAGTGCGCGGTCTTCCATTGCGGGATATAATACTTCCTCAACGATGGGATTAAGCCGATGAATTTCATCAATGAAGAGAACATCGCCTTCTTCAAGATTGGTCAGCAGCGCCGCAAGATCGCCCGATTTGGCAATCACAGGACCAGAGGTTGCCCGAAACCCAACGCCCAGCTCGCGCGCCATGATCTGCGCCAATGTAGTTTTGCCCAATCCTGGCGGGCCGAAAAATAAGGCATGATCGAGCGCTTCACCGCGAGATTTAGCGGCCTCGATAAAGACGCGCAGGTTTGCCCGCGCTGCCTCTTGCCCGATAAATTCAGACAGCGTTTTGGGCCGCAAGGCTGCGTCAATATCTTCGCTCTTGCGTTCTGATGAGGTGAGGCGGTTAGTGTCGGTCATATGTTCGAGGCTATTGTAGAAAATCTCATGAAAACGTCATGCTGAATTTATGAGCGTATCTCAAGCTTTATTCTTATGAGCATGATCTGTTTGATGCTAGATTCCCAGCCAAGCTGGGAATGACGAGCTACTGTAGGATAGCTGACTTACGATAATAATCGTCATATTTAATGAGGCTCAGTTAATATCTTATCATGGTTATCGTCATGCTGAACTTGTTTCAGTATGGGGTGATTACTGATGACGCTCGTCATGCTGAATTTAGTTCAGCATCCATTTCGCACAGCCTATCATCAATCACATCGGCATAATAGACCCTGAACCAAGTTCAGGGTGACGACAGCGGCTTGGTCTAAATTCACCCATCACTTGCCCGCCAATTTTAACGCACGCCTTATCAGCGCATCTAATGTCGCATCGCTGCCCAATTCATCATAGGCGGCAGAAACAGCGCGGCTAGCCTCGGCGGGTTTGAAGCCGAGAGACGTAAGCGCCCCCACAGCATCGCCGCTATGATTTCCGCTGGCGTTTGATGATGTGATGCCTTTGCCGTCGCTGGTGGCGAGGCTGCCGACTTTATCTTGCAATTCATTCACTATACGACTGGCGAGTTTAGGGCCAACGCCATTGGCGCGCGTTACCGCTGCGCTATCGCCGCCCGCAATGGCATGTTGCAATTCTGCTGGTTCGAGCGCCGATAATATCGCAAGGCCGACTTTGCCGCCAACGCCCTGCACGCTGGTAAGCAGAACATACCAATCGCGTTCTTCCTTACTGGCAAAACCAACTAAGCGCATGTCATTTTCGGACACTTGCATTTGCGTATAGATAGAGGTGATCTCGCC
>CALDZL010000163.1 GCA_937944295.1 uncultured Sphingorhabdus sp. | reverse complement strand
ATAGCATAAGAGCCAAAGCGGTTAACACACCAATAAACTGATTAAACCATCCGAATAATTGTCCTTCATGCCATGCTATACCATAGCTAATGAATTGATCGATAATATGTCTGTCGGCAAAGTCAGAGCGCCCGATAATATCGCCATTTATTCCATTAACAAAAATTGATTTTCGTAAAGGGCGGTTTTGCGTCTGACTAGATATTTGCCATTCTTGTGCAGACAGCTTTTGGTTATTCTGGATAATTTTATTAGGTTCAATGATAATCGGGTGATGTAAATGTTCATCCTGCGCAATATTGTGAAGTTTCTGCAATGAAATACCCCTGGGACTATCACTACCTTGCTTTTTGTTTGCACTAAGCAACATTTCTCTATGGTCATGCTCTTTATGCAAAGATGGCACATCAATATGTTGCTTCACAATAGACCTGACGCTTCTCCAGTCTTGTGTTTGCTGATTAACCCATCCCATTTCAGCACGCAGCATATTAAAACCGCCAGCCCAGGTTTGGGTCCATGGTAAACCGCTCAATAACAATATTAAAGCCAGTCCAGACACCCAAAACCCTGTAACAGCGTGCAGATCACGCCAAAAAATATGTTTCCCAGACCTTATTCTAGGCCATAGAACACCTGCTATTCTCTTATGTCTGGGCCACCACAGATAAAGGCCTGACACTATCATGACGATGGCCCAACTGGCAGCTAGCTCGACTATATAACGTCCAAAACTTCCTATCAATAAGCTTGAATGAATTTTTGCGACAACATTACTAATACGCTCCTCGGGATCAACGGCTGCTAAGACTCTGCCATCGGGCGCAACATAAATATCGCGCATACCGCTCTGATCAGCGAGACCAATATGAAAAACGGCCGCATCATCATCATATATCGGCACTCTATAATGATGAAAACTTGCCAATGGATAAGATTTTCGCATCTCCATAAATTGATCGTCGATTGTAACTTTTTGCTCCGTCACCAGTCCTTTCCATTCACGCTCTTGAAACGTATCAATCTGCGGTTTAAAAAGATAAATTGACCCTGTTATCGACAATATCATGATAAATGGAATCACAAAAACCGCTGCATAAAAGTGCCAGCGCCAAATCAGACGATAAAGAGAATTATATTGCATGTATAAGATATAGTTTTGGGAGATTTCAGTAATTATATGACGTATGTTGTTAACAATATATAGTCCCTACTTAGATAAAAACATCATCACTCAAAATAAATTTATTGTCAATTTTATTGCAAAAATAAATTTCATGTCCATAATTACACCATGAATAAAACCCCTGAAATTCAAAATTCTAGTCGAGATAGCTCTCCAACAGAAATTCCTGTTGCTAATTTCGCAATTGGTCAAGTCGTCAAACACCGCTTGTTTGAATTTCGCGGTGTCATTTATGATGTCGATCCCATCTACAGCAATGACGATGCTTGGTATGAATCAATTCCAAAGGAATTGCGCCCAAAAAAGGACCAGCCCTTTTATCATCTTTTTGCTGAAAACCACGAAAGCAGCTACATAGCCTATGTAAGCCAACAAAATCTGGTTGCAGATGGTGCATCAGGACCTATTAATCACCCACAGATAAAAAATATCTTTGACGATTGGATGGACGATCATTATAAATTGCAAGATAAATTAAGAAACTAAGCGCTCTTTGAGCGGTTTAATAAATTTCTTTTATCATCATCGATGTCACTACATTGTTACATCAATTTTTAAGTTTCCAGCCTGATTTGAGCAATAAAAAAGATAGGGTTGCGACCACAATATTCAGAAGCAATATAACGATTGCACCAAGGGTTATATTCATATCGGCTTGACCAATAAATCCATAACGGAAACCCGATATTATATAGAAAAATGGATTGCCGTGGCTGATCGATTGAAACAGAGGTGACAATCTATCGACGGCATAAAAAGTCCCTGACAGCAGCGACAAAGGCGCAATCACAAAATTTGTTATTGCTGCTGCATGGTCAAATTTCTCGGCCCAAATAGAAGTCATTATCCCTAGTAAAGCGATAAATATCGATCCCATTAATCCAAAGTATAATATAGCCCAGATATAGGTGATACTCACATCTACATCGGGCCACAAAAACATCGCTAACCATATTGTCAATCCAACAAAGATTGCGCGCGTGACAGCGGCTCCAACCATCGCTACCAATATTTCTAATGTTGACAAGGGCGGCATCAAATAGTCGACAATTGTACCCTGTATTTTGCCGACCAACAGAGCAAAACTACTATTGGCAAATGCATTCTGGATCATCCCCATAATGATTAAACCTGGGGCAAGAAAATTCGCAAATGGCTGTCCTAAAACTATATAATCGCCGCGCCCCAAAGCAACAATAAATATCACCAAAAACAACAATGTCGTAATAGCTGGCGCCCAAATCGTTTGCAATTGCACTTTCATGAATCGGCGCACTTCCTTTAGGTAAAGCGTCTTTAACCCAACCCAGTTTACACGATTAATTTTTGTAGCACCCAATTTTGGTTGAATTTGATTCATTTAATCCCTAAATACTCTCTAACGATACAGATACACCCAATTATCCATTAACGGTCAACCCTGCAAGCCGCTTTTGAACAATATGAAATCTGTGGCATATTTATTTAATTTTTGGAGTTTTCATGGCCTGGACAGAAGAACGTATTGACCACCTAAAGCAACTATGGGAAAAAGGTCTTACTGCTAGTCAAATCGCCGAGCAATTGGGCGGCGTTAGCCGTAATGCGGTAATTGGTAAAGCGCATCGATTGGGCCTAAAATCACGTCCTTCCCCCGTTAAATCAGGTAATAAAAAAGCGACTGCAAAGAAAACCACTAAACGAACAAAAGCAGCACCCACCAAAACTGAAACGGCAAAAGTATCCAAATCAACGATAAAAGCGGCTGCAAAAACCAAGTCACCAGCGCAACAACCTGCAACTGACGGAGCGACACCGCAAGTTGTTTCCATCGGACCAGGTGGATTTTTGCGCCAAGGTCCTGGTGATCAACAAGCCCCTATTCCGCCAGCACCGCCACGCCGATTAGTTCCTGCTAAACCAAGTCCAGAAATGGCCGATAAAACCAGCTTGCTCGATCTCAATGATCGCGTTTGCCGTTGGCCCATCAATCACCCTGGTGAAGCCGATTTTCATTTCTGCGGCGAGCCTGTTAATGTTGGCTTTCCCTATTGTGTGGAGCATTGTGGGCGCGCCTATCAAGCACAATTACCGCGCGGCGTAAGGCGCCCTCCTCCGCCCATGCCTTTTGGCGGTCCCAGAGTCAGATAATATCCTGAAGTTCGATAGTGGCGCAGCTATTTAATCTTGTATATTTATCAACGCCAATTAGTTATCCACAAATTGAATATAATGTTGCAACCCAGAGTTTAGCCGCTCTATATATGCGCTATGAGCAATGATCTTTTTGGCGATGGTGAAAGCAGCGCCTCTGGTAAAAATGAATATGATGCATCCTCAATTGAGGTGCTTGAAGGTTTAGAGCCTGTACGCAGACGCCCCGGCATGTATATCGGCGGCGTCGATGAGCGGGCCTTGCATCATCTGGCATCCGAAGTCTTAGACAATAGCATGGATGAAGCCGTTGCTGGCTATGCAAGCCGTATTGAGGTCCACTTAGGCCGTGATAATTGGCTCACCATTACCGATAATGGGCGCGGTATTCCTATTGATCCACATCCAAAGTTCCCTGATAAATCAGCATTAGAAGTGATTTTAACAACGCTGCACTCGGGCGGTAAATTTTCCGATAAAGCCTATGCTACATCGGGCGGATTGCACGGGGTCGGTGTTTCAGTGGTCAATGCCTTATCAACACAGACAATTGTAGAGGTCGCCAGAAACAAACAATTATACAAACAAGTCTTTGAACGCGGCAAAGCACTAACGCCCATCGAAGAATTGGGCGCCGTGGCCAATCGGCGCGGCACTTCGATTAAATTTCGGCCTGATCCAGAAATATTTGGTGAAAGCGCAAAATTAAAAGCAGCGCGCTTATTCAAGCTTGCCCGCTCCAAAGCCTATTTATATGCAGGGGTAGAAATTCGTTGGAATTGTGATGAAACGCTGGTCGATGATGACACACCGGCAGAAGCCGTTTTCCAATTTCCTGGCGGTTTGTCTGACCATTTAAGCGAGCAATTAAAGGGTCGTGAATGTGCCACAGCAGAATTTTTCGCAGGATCACAAGATTTTCCTGATGAGCAAGGCCGCGTCGAATGGGCTATTAGCTGGCCGATTTGGTCTGATGGCAGTTATAGTTGGTATTGCAATACTATTCCTACACCTGCGGGTGGAACGCATGAACAAGGACTGCGCCTTGGCCTTACAAAGGCATTTCGCGCCTTTGGTGAATTGGTCAGCAATAAAAAGGCGGCGCAAATTACTGCCGATGACATTTTCAATGGTTGCGAATTAATGCTATCGGTCTTTATTCGCGATCCACAATTTCAAAGCCAAACCAAAGATAGATTAACATCAGCCAATGCCACAAAATTGGTGGAAAATGCTGTGCGCGACCATTTCGATCATTTTCTGACCGATAATGTAGAACGCGGCAAAGCCTTGCTCGGTTTTGTGATGGAAAAGCTCGAAGAACGTCTGCGGCGCAAGGCCGAGCGCGAGGTAAAACGCAAAACGGCAACTTCTGCACGTAAATTACGTTTGCCAGGCAAGCTTACCGATTGTTCTTCCGATGATCCATCAGGCAGCGAAATATTTATCGTTGAAGGCGATAGTGCCGGCGGCAGCGCCAAACAAGCACGCAACCGCAAAACACAGGCTATTTTGCCCATACGCGGAAAAATATTGAATGTTGCATCGGCTAATAAAGCCAAAATTATGGCCAATAGTGAAATTGCTGATCTCAAACTGGCTTTAGGATGCGGCACAGGCAAAGAATGTGACCCATCACAATTGCGCTATGACCGGATCATTATCATGACCGATGCTGATGTTGATGGCGCGCATATTGCGACCTTACTCATGACATTTTTCTTTCAAGAAATGCCGCAAGTGGTGCGCGAGGGACATTTATTCTTGGCAAAACCACCGCTCTATAAGCTGACATCGGGCAGTAAAAGCATTTATGCTACCGATGATGCGCATCGTGCCGAAATAGAGGCCAGAGAGTTTAAAGGCAAAAAGGTCGATGTTGGTCGGTTCAAGGGCCTTGGTGAAATGAACCCCAATCAGCTCAAAGAAACCACGATGGATCCTAAAACGCGCTCGCTCATTCGTATCACACTGCCGCATGAATATGAAAATAGGGCTAGTGTTATTGACTTGGTAGATCGATTGATGGGCAAAAACCCTGAACAGCGTTTTCTATTCATTCAACAAAACGCGACTATGCTCGACGATGAAGCCATTGACGCATAAAATAGGATATAGGATGTATCTGACCAAAAGATTTATAATATTTATATTATATCTAACTGTGGCTTTTATAACCACAATAGGTCTATCAGCACCAGTTACAGCGCAGAGTGTTTCGCAACAGTTTCAGCAACGCGCTAATCAGTTGGTTCCGCTATTTAACAGCCAAATTGCCTATAATGATTATTTTGCTCCCAACTTTTTACAAGCGGTTCCAATCCGTCAATTGGACCAAATCATCACAAATGTTAACGTGCAATATGGTAATGCTATATCTATAGCCTCCATAGCGCCTAATGATCGAAATTCTGGCATAGTCAAACTCAATTTTGAACGGGCAACGGCAACAATTGAAATGGTGGTAAACCCCAATGCACCTTTTCTAGTTTCAGGCTTATTGCTGCAAGGCTTTGATGTCAAAGGTGACGATTATGCTGATATTGAAAGGGAAGTATCAGCGCTACCAGGAAAAGCTGGATTTGCCATTCATCTGCTGCGCGATGGGCGAGCACCAAGCATGATTAGAGAATTTAGAGGGGATGAACAATTTGCAATTGGTTCAACCTTCAAACTCTATATCCTAGCCGAACTAGCAGCGCAGATAGAACGCGGCCGATTGAGATGGAGTGATGTTGCGCCTTTAGCGCCCAAATCATCTACTCTTGGCGGAACAGAAAAATGGCCAGAAGGCAGCCCATTATCTTTACAGAGCCTTGCCACTCTCATGATTTCCATCAGCGATAATAATACAACCGATGCTCTTATTGCATTTTTGGGCCGCTCTAATATTGAGGCACGTGTGCGTAATATTGGACATGATAATATAGACAGGATCATACCATTTTTATCTACGGCAGAAGCATTTTCACTCAAAATGAGAGCGAATGATAAATTACGATCAGACTTTTTGAGAGCCAGTGAAAATGAGCAGCAACAAATAATATCACGCGATAAAAATAGATTATCGATTGATAATTATGACGCGCGTGAATTTGGCAACGGTCCTTTATACATCAATAATATAGAATGGTTTGCATCGTCGACAGATATAGCACGAACCTTCGACAGATTGCGACAATCGCGCGACCCAATTGTCAGAAATATCCTGTCTATCAACAGTGGTATTGGGCTAAACGATGCACGTAAATGGAATTATTTGGGGTATAAGGGCGGGTCTGAACCAGGCGTTATATCCATGAGTTTCTTGGTTCAATCACGAACAGGCACATGGTATAGCGTGAGCGGAAGTTGGAACAATCCCAATAAAGAAATCAATCAAAACCAATGGGTTGCTATCATGACGCGGATATTAAATATTCTCGCGAGTGACAATTAATCTCGCTTATATTCATTCTTTAACAAACCCCATAAGATACTATCGCGTACACCCAAATGCGTCTCCCACTCGCCGCGTAAATATCCCTCTTTCTCAAAACCCATATCTATCAATAGCTTATTAGAGGCTTGATTATCAGGATCGGTATCGGCGATAATCTTACGTAGTCCCAAATCATCAAAACCATGCTCAATAACGCGCCTAACCGCTTCTCTAGCTATTCCCCTACCCCAATGGCTACGGCGCAAGATATAACCAATTTCTCTCACCTTTTCTCGATGATTAACGAAAACGACCCAGCCAAGCGCCTCATCATTCTCATGTGTAATTGCCCACGTCATATAACGCTCAGCATTGGCATTAATTTTCACATAATCTTCGGTCGCTTTTACTGTTTTATGCGGTGCGCTGGACCACCATGTCATCAAATCAACATCCGACATGGCAATATGCATGGCTTTTGCGTCATCATTGCGCAAAGGACGCATGATCAACCGCTCCGATTTCAGCGTCACAAAGGTCAATTCGTCAGAGCCGCCACAAGTTTTTTGACTTTATCCTGTCGCCATTGCGGAAGGGGTGCAATCAACCAATAGGCTTTTGCATCAGTATTTTCATGGCACTCTATCTGTATTACACGGCCAGAGCGCAGATCATTTTCTACCAATATTGCAGGGACATTTGCCCTGCCTAATCCATTAGCAACAGCATCAATAGCCAATCCTGCATCACCAACACGCATATCAACCTTCTTGTCGGCTTTATCACAACCCGGCCAATAAATAAGTGCTTCATTATCATTATTGGGCTGTGCGATTAATAATGTCTCACTGCTTCCCAATTTTACGCCTTCATGCTCACCGCTATCATCGCTATAACGAATAGCAGCGTCGAGATTTGCTTCGGTAAAATCTAATCCCTCATCTGCATTGATAATATTGAAACGAATATCAGGGTTATCCTTAGAAAACTGAGCTAATTTACCAGTTAGCCATTTCGCAATAATATCTCTTGGAGCAGCAATAGTCAGGCTATTAGATGAATGCCCAGATTGCATAGCACGCACCGATTCCTCTAAATTTAGAAAAGCCAGACGGAGCGATTCTAAGCCCGCTTCGGCTTCGATAGTAAGCTCTAATCCTTTCGGTGCACGGCGAAATAATACGACCCCTAACATATCTTCTAACGCCCTAATTTGCTGTCCAACAGCCGCAGGCGTAACCGCCAGTTCATCGGCAGCATTGGTAAAGCTAAGATGCCGCGCAGCCGCATCAAAAACACGCATAGCATTGAGTGGAAGATGCGTTCTCTTCATCGTGCAGTCGCAGGAGCAATAAGGGAGAAACATGGAATGATGGCTAAGAATGATCGATTATCGCTATGAGCCATGAGATAATGCCCTTCCATTTGACCATATGGTGTAGACAGCGGACACCCTGAAACATAATCATGCGCTTCGCTAGGTTTTAAAATGGGTTGCTCTCCTACAACACCATCACCATCGACATGATGGACATTGCCTCGGCCATCGGTAATTTTCCAATGGCGCGAGATCAATTGAACAGTGCGATCGGATTCATTTTCTATGCGGATATGATAGGACCAAAACCAACGCCCTTGATCAATTTGCGATTGTTCTGGTAAGAAATTTGGGGACACACGAATTATAATCCCTTCCGTAATTGCCTGATCTGCGAAAAATGCACCTATTTTCATAATCCAACCGCTCGTAAAGCTCCATCCAGATCTTCGATTATATCAAGTGGATCTTCTAAGCCAACATTTATTCTGAGCATATCCTCGGTAATACCAACCTCTAATCTTGCCTCTTCACCCATACCATGATGTGTAGTAGAAGATGGATGAGTCATTAAGCTTTTGGAATCACCTATATTATTACAAATATCAACAATATTAAGCGCATTGAGTAAGCCGTGCGCCCGAACTCGCCCTCCACCAAGATAAATTGAGAAAATAGGACCCGCTGCTTCCATCTGCGCCATGGCCAAATCATGCTGAGGATGCGATTTCAACCCAGGATAGGATACGCGCTCAACACGGCTTTCCAAAAATTGTGCGACCTGAAGCGCATTCTCGCTTTGCTTATTTATTCGCAAGTCCAATGTTTCTAAACCCTTGAGCACAACCCACGCATTAAAGGCTGATAATGTTGGCCCTGTGTTGCGATGAAATGGCAGAAGAACATCGTTAATAAAGGACTCAGTTCCGCAAATAGCACCCGCCAAAACGCGTCCTTGGCCATCCATCATCTTTGTCGCACTATAAGCAACCACATCGGCACCCATGGCGATAGGTTTCTGTAGAGCCGATGTCGCAAAAGCATTGTCAACGACACTAATAATATCGCGCTCTCTTGCCATATCGCATACAGCGCGCACATCAATAATATCCATGGTTGGATTGGCAGGTGTTTCAAAGAAATAGACCTTGGTATTGGGTTTGCTCGCTTTTGCCCAAGCGTCCAAATCACGCCCATCAATAACGCTAGTTTCTACACCAAATTTGGGCAGTAATGTATCGGTTAACCAACGACAAGAGCCGAATAAAGCACGGCTAGCCACCACATGATCGCCTGCTTGTAATTGACATAATAAGGCCGCAGTCATAGCCGCCATCCCGCTCGCTGTTGCACGGCAGGCCTCGGCACCATCAAGCATAGCAATGCGTTCTTCGAGCATTTGCACGGTTGGATTTTGCAGGCGGCTATAGGTCATGCCGTCTTGTTCACCCATAAATCGCGCTGCCGCATCTTCTGCACAATCATAACTATAACCAGATGTTAAAAATAAGGCCTCCGATGTCTCGCCATATTCGCTACGTGCCGTGCCGCCACGCACAGCCTGTGTAGCGGCTCGCCAGCGCGCAGTTATATTCTTATCTTGACCACTTTTCTTTTTCATAATTTACCTCAGGTTAGACTATTTTAGCAAGAATAGCATCCCCTATTTGCTGACAACTATGCTGGCCACCCAGATCTGCGCCGAGAATATTATCATCTAATATTGCCGCGACCGCCTGTTCAACTTTCAACGCTTGTGATTTCAATCCAAAACTATGCCGCAGCATCATTGCCGCCGATAATATCATCGCGCAAGGGTTGGCACTGCCTTTTCCAGCAATATCGGGGGCGCTGCCGTGGATAGGTTCATATAAACCACGTGTCCCTTCGCCTAATGACGCTGATGCTAATAAGCCTATAGAGCCAACACACATGCTGGCTTGATCCGACAAAATATCGCCAAATAAATTACCCGTTACCACTACATCAAATTGCCCTGGTGATCGCACCAATTGCATAGCGGCATTATCCACATACATATGATCTAGCGTCACATCTGGATATTGCGCCGATACTTCTATAATAATATCACGCCATAATTGTGATGTTTCCAAAACATTGGCTTTATCGACCGAACATAATTTGCTGCCGCGCCTTTGCGCAGCTTTGAATGCAACATGGGCAATACGGCGCACTTCGTCCTCATCATAGGACATGATGTCATAACCCTCTCTGAGGCCTTTATTATTGGTACGCACCCCCTTTTCGCCAAAATAAACGTCACCATTTAATTCGCGCACGATAAGCAGGTCAATCTCAGCAGCAACCTCAGGACGCAAAGCGCTCATATCCGATAGGCCGTCAAACATTTTTGCAGGGCGCAAATTCGCGAACAAACCCAGCGCACTGCGCAGCCCCAATATAGCCTGTTCGGGGCGCAAATGCCGTTCTAAACTATCGCAGCTTGGATCGCCCACTGCACCAAATAAGATTGCATCAGCCTCTTTGCATAGAGATAAGGTACCATCAGGCAGCGGATGTCCGAGCGCATGATAGGCCGCACCGCCAACCAATGCAGGTGATAATTTTAAATCTGGCAAATTAAGAGCTTCCAAAACCCTTATTGTTTGATCCATAATTTCTGGACCAATGCCATCTCCTGCTAATATTGCAATATGCATCTATTTCGTCCTTTAGCATGTACACTATTTCTGGCTTACTGCCCTCAATATGAAGTTCAAGCAACCACTCTTTTCAATCTATCAGTCAATATATCGCGTGAAGAAAATATAGTATTTCTCCAATCTGATGAAAAATTACGTTCCAAGAAATATCCTGTTAATTTCAACCCTTGAAAAATATTTTCCCAATCAGGCCTTATATTTCTATTCAACAAATAAGGCGGCAAATGCAGTAATTTATCTTCATAACCAACAGCTGCATCAGCCGAGACAGCACGGGCAGTTTTTGGACTTACATAGGTTAGGTTTTGCATTTCCCCTGTGACGGCGCATTTCTCTATATCCAAACCAAAGCCAAGTTCGGATAAGGTCAGCAATTCAAATTGCACCAGTGCACGTGCCCAACCTTTTGCCGATGGAGCGCTGCAAATTGCCGAAAATAATGCATCCGCCGCTCCATATAATTTGGGATAGCTATTATCCTGCGGAAGACAACTTGCCAAAAGCGTACTTACCCATTCCAAGCCCGCTGATGCTAGTGGTTCTGATAGCCATGGCCCCCTGCTCTCTATGAGTTCAAGGGTAAGTCCACCTAATTGATCTTCGTTACGAGAACGAAATTCTGCCATAACCTTATTGGATGCAATCAAAATGGGGCGCATCTTACGCGATCTACCCCCGCGTATATAGCCTGACATTAATCCATGCTCTGGGGTAAATAATCGTGCAATAACGCCATGCTCGCCATGATGGAGCTGCGAGCATATTATCGCTTCGGTTCTCAATATCGCCATATCAGTGATAATCTCTCAATGATAATGATCGTATATGACCTGTGCGACTGCATCCGACACGCCAGGTGTGCGTTTCAAATCTTCTAGGCTAGCATTGCGTACAGCCCCAGATGTACCAAAGTGCATGAGCAGCGCTTTTTTACGCGTTGGTCCTATACCAGGGACATCATCAAGAGGGCTAATACCCATAGCTTTTGTGCGCTTGGTTCGGTGTACTCCAATGGCATAACGATGCGCCTCATCGCGCAAGCGCTGCAAATAAAATAATGTCGCACTATTGATAGGCAGCGTCATTTCACGGCCATTTGGGAAGTAAAATATCTCGCGTCCGGCATTGCGTTCAGGTCCTTTTGCAACGCCAATGATATTCATATCATCAATTCCAAGTTCGCCCATTACATCCATCACCGCACTGACTTGCCCTTTACCGCCATCAATCAATATCAAATCGGGCCAATCCCCCTTACTACGATCTGGATCTTCTTTTTGAACGCGTGCAAAGCGACGTTCTAGCACCTCGCGCATCATGCCAAAATCATCGCCTGCAATCGTTTTTGGGTCTTTAATATTAAACTTACGATAAGCTTTTTTGATAAAACCATCGGGTCCAGCCACCACCATACCGCCAACCGCATGGCTGCCTTGGATATGACTATTATCATAAACCTCAATACGTTGCGGCATTGCATCCAGTTCAAAAATATCGGTAAGCTCGGTGAGCACTTGGGCTTGGGTCGCATTTTCAGCCAATTTCCTATCCAGCGCATTCACTGCATTTTTCTGAGCTTGAGCCAATAATTTATGCTTATCACCGCGTTGAGGTGATGAAAATTTCACATAAATACTGTGCCTTTTCTCCAGCACATCGACCAAAATTTGCTCATCTTTTATTTTCCGGTCCAATATAATAAATTTAGCGGGAGGTATGTCTTCGTAAAATTGGCTCAAGAAACTAAACATCACCTCATCATCTGGCACATCTCTAACATGCGATGGGAAAAAGCAGCGATGCCCCCAATTTTGTCCACCGCGCATAAAAAAGGCTTGAATACAGACATGACCAGCCTTGCTCTCTAGTGCAAAAATATCCGCATTATTGACGCCTTGAACACTGAAAGATTGCGACCCTTGAATGAAGGTTAGCGCCTTTAATCTATCCCGATAAACCGCCGCCATTTCAAAATCCATGGCATCAGAGGCTGCCGTCATTTGCTTGCCAAGCTTTTCCTGCACCATCACCGATTTGCCATCAAGAAAATCACGAGCATCGGCCACCAGCTCATCATAATCTTCCGATGATATACGATCCACACAGGGCGCAGAGCAGCGCTTGATTTGATAGAGCAAGCAAGGCCGCGAGCGATTGTTAAAAAAACTATCTGTACAATTGCGCAACAGAAACATTTTTTGCAGAGCATTGAGCGTCTGATTAACCGCGCCACCGCTGGCAAATGGGCCATAATATTTACCCTTAGCCCGCCGCGCCCCGCGATGTTTGTGAATTCGCGGAAAACCATGATCTTCGCGTAATAATATATAGGGAAAGCTTTTATCATCGCGCAGCAATACATTATAAGCTGGCCGATAATGCTTGATGAGCTGCACTTCTAATATCAGCGCCTCGGCCTCACTATCAACCGTCACAATGGTCATAGAGCGCGTTTGTGCAATCATCCGTAATAATCGCTGCGGTAATTTATTGGTCAAAGTATAATTGGTAACGCGGTTTTTAAGATTGCGGGCCTTACCAACATAGAGCACCTGCCCCTTCACATCCTGCATCCTATATACTCCAGGCGTGTTAGGCAGCGTTTTCAGCACTTCTTTTATAGCTTCAACGCCTTGCTCTAAATTAGGACGTTCGCTACCTCGCAGAGCATATACTGCTTCTTCTTCGTTAAACCGATCTGGAGATTGCGGGCCGTTCATACCCCAAAGATAAGGGGGCCAGCATGAATATGCCAGCCCCCAAATATCAAATCATAAAATAAATGTACTTAATGTGGTTGTTTGCCAATATCACCAATAGCGGTATCAACCAAACCTCTATCTGCCGCGCTATCATGCTTTTCTGCAATAATCATAGTAGCAGCAGCAATCGCTGCGTCTGCTGCTTTCGAGCGTACATCCGCTAGAGCATTGCGCTCTGCGGCGGCGATTTTATCTTTGGCCATTTTTTGACGCGTTGCCACTATCGCTCTAGCTTCTGTCTCTGCATTGCTAATCAGAGAGGCCGCTTCTTCTTCGGCTTGTTTCAATATGTCTTTTGCATCATTGGCACTATCATCGAACTGCTTTTGTGCTTTTTTCAACAATGCTTCAGCTTCTTTGCGGATGGCATCCGCCTCTGCCAATGCTTTGCTCTTTTCAGCAATTTGCGCGTCTAACCCCTCCGCAATTTTGACATGCACTTTACCAACCACAAATGCCAGAATGAAAAATATGCTTACGCCTACATAAACCCAGCCTGTGGCATCTAACCCAAGCAAAGTATCTTCTCCACCAGCACCAGAGGCTGCTATCAATAGGGTTTGCGTTAAATTGGTCATATCAGACTATCCACTTCATTAAGCAAATACGGACTTTGTGGCCTTTGTCACCACAGCAGTACTAGGGGCTTTGCCTGTAAGACGTTCAACAATAGAGCTAGCACCATCAGCCGCAACGGTTTCTATTTCTTGCATCGCAGAAGTACGCGCTTTTTCGATCTCAACTTGCGCAGCGGCAATGCTCTCATCGGCTTTCTTTTGTGCATTGGTCGATTTTTTTTCAACCGAAGCAGCAGCTTTTGACTTAGCATCCGCTAGCATTTTACGGGCTTCATCGCGTGCCGATGCAAGGCCTATTTGATAATCTTCATTTAATTTATCAGAGGCAAGTTTCGCTTTTTCGGCCAGTTCAATGTCGCCCGAAACTTTATTTTCGCGTTCTTCCATAACATTACCCAATTTGGGCAAAGTGAGGCGCACCACGCCAAAATATAATATCGCAAACAAAACCGACAGCCAAAATAGCTGGGGTAAGAATACATTTGCAAGATCAAACTGCGGCATCGCTACACCTCTATATAATTGCTAAAAATTGAGCACGGGCATTACATATGCCCAAAATACTTACCCTGCAAAAGCCAGTGCAAGAGCGACAACGGCTGCGATAAGACCAAGAGCCTCTGTCACAGCGAAACCGAAGATCAATCGTCCGCCCATTTTCGCATCAGCTTCTGGGTTACGAAGCGCGCCATTTAGATACTGACCAAAAATTTGCCCCACACCAATAGCGGCCAAACCTGCACCGATAGCGGCTAAACCTGCACCGATTACTCTTGCTGATTCTACGTCCATGATAATTCCTTCTCTTAATGGTATTTTTTAATAATAATTGTTTTAGTGTAAATTAATTGCGTCGTTTAAATAGATAGAAGCCAGTAAAGCAAATACATAAGCCTGCACAACTGCAATCAAAACTTCTAATCCCGTTAATGCAATTGTGACCGTTAATGGTAAAATACCAAGTATGAATGGCAAGTCAGAAAATAATCCTAAGGATACTACAAATGTGCCAAACACTTTAAGCAACACATGTCCTGCAGTCATATTAGCAAATAGACGAATGGCCAATGTGAAGGGGCGCGATAGGAAGCTTAGAAATTCAATGCAAGCAACAAAAACGGCCAGTGGAAAAAATGTATCTTTGGGCCAGAAAAGGCTAAAAAAATGCAAGCCATGCTTCCAAAACCCAACCACGCAAACAATTACAAAGACTAACACAGCTAGGCCTAAAGTGACGGAGATATGGCTGGTTGGCGTAAAAGAACCCACCCATGGGATCATCCCCAGCATGTTGCAAGCCAATACAAATATAAATAGTGAGAATATGAGCGGCGCAAATTTGCGGCCTTCTGGCCCAACATTATCATCAAGCATTTTTCTAACGAAGTCATAGAGATATTCTACTGCAGCTTGCCAGCGCCCGGGGACCAATTGTGGTTTAGCAGTGCCAACAAATAAGAATATAGCAACACTTACCAATGCCAATGCCATCCACAAAGCGCTATTAGTGAAAGAAAGATCGTATTGCCCATATGCAATAGGAGCAATATCCTTAATCTCGAATTGTTCCATTGGATTAGCCATAGTCCAACTTTAATCCTCGTCATTTGTCGGATCAGCATCAAACTGAACCGATGTTTGCATTGCGCGCCGCACACCTGCGGCAAATCCCAATAAAAGCATGACAATCATACCCCATGGGCGGGTTTCTAAATCGGCATATTCATCAATTGACCAACCAATGAAAGCCGATATTAAAACTGCACCAACAAATTCTATTGCGACGGCCCATCCTTTGCTCTCTGCATGCTTATCAGCATTCAGCTCGCCGCGAGCATAGCGTTTTTTGGCATCCGATATACGATCATCTAAATCAGACGAAACCCTATTTGGATCATTCCCAGCCAACGCATTGCCTCGCTTATAAATTTGCCGCCAAAACACAATATGAATCGGCACTTTGGTCTAGCGATATGATCGCCAAACCGCCGTCCGTTTAGGAAAGCCAATGCATGAAGTCAACACCAATGCTGTGCTAATATAGCTCCAAGCAATTATTAAATGATAAGCTATTATAAAATGATAGAAATTTACAAGCAAAAAAGAGCAGGAAAACTAACTTTCCTGCTCCGGTTTAGCGTATTCGATAATTTCAACTAAAACAGGGATGTCTAACATATTACACCCTATTTTTTAGCCTATTATTTATGGACAACTGCTGTCCAATTCAGGCGCATTATTACCGCGCGTTTTCCAACTGCCGTCTGGGGCTTGATATTTCTCACCTGGCACTGTGCGCTGAATATTCTTACACCCTCCCAAAAAAGCCGCCGTTTTGACTGTAACACTCTGCGAAGCTGCAGTTTTGGTGTAAACTTGCTTGCGCAATATATTGATTTTATTGGTTAAAGCATCAACAGAAGGACTCTGATTACCAATCACACCTAAATAGCCGTCAACTTGTTCACCAATTTGACCGTTAGAACGGGCGTTTTGATAGGCTGGGTCACGCTGTGCATAGGCTGCACCTGATAGTAATGAAAGCGCTAATATCGCTGATCCTATCTTTGGTTTCATTCCAAATTTATTTTTATATTCTATAATAGTCATTAAAATATCCCTGCATTTTCATCAATAGCTTCTTCAACAGCATCCGCTGTTTTGACGAGCACTTCTTGTTCAATTTTAATATTTAAATTGATTACAATAGGCTTATCTGGCGCTGCCACATTCACACAAGAACTCAAAAGAATGGCCGATATCATCGACAGCATATTTTTAGAGTTCTTTTTCCGAATCATGGGTTTAACCATTTCACTCTTCGCATCCTTCATGGACTATCCTTGCTTTCCACAGGCTGAACCGCCTGTTCATCCCTAATTTTTTTATCATTATTTGAATTTTGAGCAATCAGCAAATCTGGTCTGTAAATATTGACCAAAGATGCTGGATCATAATACCCATTTGCAATATTTATAAGTTCCAAAAATGAGGCTTCTATTCGCACATTGAATTGTAGTGGTATTTTAGCTATTTGCTTGGTAATAAAATTTTGTTGCGCCCCTTCTCCTTGGCTCAGTCCAGAAAAACGTACAGATGTGACTATTTCCCCTGCTATATCACCACCAAGTTCAATCTCTAATTCCTTATAATCTATCGATCTTAGAGAATTAAAAGCATAATTACCAAAAAGGCTCAAATCTTCATAGGTTAAATCACCAATATAAGAAACATTCCCGCCCGATTGCGACACCAGAGATCCGCCAATTATTCTGCCACCTTGGGAGTTGAATATCATTGGGAAACGGCCGCTAAAAATACCACTTGCTGATAAATTTGCAAAATCATATTGCTGCAAGAATAGAGCGGCATCAGCATTGGTCACTTCAAACGCTAAGGCACGGTCTACATCATCAGCAAAATCCCATATAGTAGGTTCTAATATCAACCTACCCCCAGCAAAAGGCCAGCTACCACCATGTATTTGTACTTTTTGTCCTGGTAATAGTTGATAGCTAATCCGCCCATCGCGCACATCTATGCCAGGGTTCACCGAAGCAATATTAACAATCTGTCTATCCTCGGACGTAATATTAATAAGGTCAGTCAGTTTAATCTCTCCCGTCAATCCCTCTATGGGTCCAAATGCTGCCGCTAAATCCATATCATTGGTAGAGAATTTTCCGCGAGACTTTACTTCTGAATCATTCCAACTGATAACCCCATCACCATTGACAGCACCTTGCACATTGGCAATGACTCCCAACACTATATTGGATAATAATTCTGGTTGAAATCCTGCATCAAATGTCAAATCGTCGACAGAAAATAGCGCGCGTCCTGTCGTATCGGATAATATATGCTTTAGATCAAATATAGCTATCTTACGTCCTGTGCTAGGCTCTTGTACTTCCGCTAAAGCAGATATTTCACCATTTTCGAGCGATAGAATTAAATCGGGTACAGACAGAGGGTTAAACCGGTCTACTTGCTCAGCATCGCGAACTAACAGGCTTCCTTTTGCTGATAAAATAGCGTTTTCATATTGCCAATTAAGCTGTGCTTGATCCATGTCCAACGGTACAGCACCGATTTTTGCTTTTCCATCGCTTGCTATTCCTGCTATGGTTTGACCATTAAAATTGGCGGTCAGTTGGGCCATTGCAAAGGACGATAAATTATCACTCTCGCCTATGTCCAAACGAACATCATTCGCAATTAAACCATCTTTTAGGCTAAACACAATGCCATCTGATTGTATAGAAATAGGGTTTTTCCCTAATGTTGCAGCAATAGATAAGTTTTGTATCTGGCCAGCAAGCGCAATCCCATCTCTATCAGAATTCACAATTGCGTTTCGACCATCGGGACAGATTTCAATATTCTGATTTTGCAGTCTAAAATCACTGGCTTGAAGCATAGCAAATGATATATTCTTACACCCTGTTAAAAATTCAAATTTGCCATCTGGCTTCCATTGACCATCAATGGGTAATGACAATCGCTCAACGCGTCCTGATGGAATAGCACCGCTCATCACAGTTGATCCGCTAAAATTCCATCCTCCGTTCAATGAACCGTTAAATTTAACATCATTCAGCGCCAGGAGCGAAGTACCAGCTCTATAGGCTGGCATTTCAACCTCTCCTGTCCATAGATTACCCTGCCCTTGCTCCACTTTAGCAGTAAGGTTAGGCAATTTTCCGCCTCTAAGCGCAAATCCAATTGGCGATTTAATGCGCCAATCCAGGGCCTTGCTGGGTTTTTCAAACTTTATATTATCCGACAAAGAAACATGAACACCAGATTTTGAGGTTAATTCCGCATTGTTTAATATGATAATATTACGATTATTAACTGTATCTCCTAGCGCAATATCATAACCCATATTGGTCGAAAAATTAGACGCACTTTGCGCTAGAGCTGGCGCCCATATGCGCAGTAGCGGCGCAATAGGGCTATTATCTGCGATGTTGCGATAAGAACGCAAAGTATCGATAGTAGAAGGCTCAGCAGATGCTCCCGCTATAGATGCATCACCCAAAGCCGCTAGGTTATAGCCATCTTCTGAAATTGATAATCGTGCTTCGCCTTGTGTTTGCATATTATTAATCGTGATGCCCGATCCAGTGAATGCGCTTTTCTGCAATTCATATTGCAAATCGGTTCGGCTGAGATTGCCAGAAAACTCTAATTTTGCAGCTATATCCCTTATTGCTATGCCATCATTTTTGACACTATCTAAAAGAATATCAGCATTCCCGCGCCATCTTTTAAAATCTTCAGACATATCTAATTGCGCAGCAATAGATATACCCGCTGCATCACCCACAGCGCATTCAAAATCCTCATGTGTAAACCAGCCATCCAAGCTTGGTTTTTGATTGGATATTTTAATCTGTCCCGTATATCGGCTATTGTTAATAATACATTCGTTAATATCTAATCTATTTGATTTCACAGCCAATGCACCGTTAAAGTTTCTCTGCAAATGCCCCCTACCAGACAATCCTATTCCGATGAGTCCCCAATCGCTATTGAGGCGCATTTTACTATTGGCAATATCAAGCGCAAGATCGGGAAATTCAAATGGAACATCATCATCGGTTTCTAACAATGAATCAAGTTTCCCAAAGCTTAACTCACCTTCTTTATAGCGCCCTCTTAAATACCCTCCACGCACCCATATTGTACGTAATACGGCACCTGTAAAACTAACTTTTAAATCGATATCAACTTCTTTTGCGGTAAAATCAGGATTATCAGGATCGCCAATGATAATATTGCGCAGCCTTTGAAATCTCGGTCCTATCTCAACAATCTCATACTCTACGGCTACATCATAATCCTCTAATTGATCGCGCAGCGCTCTATCGACTATTGCAATGCGTTGTGACCATGCAAACAGTGCAATCCCTATAATTATCAATAGCATGACAAGAAAAAGCCAACGTTTTTTAAAACGCCGCGTTGGTTGCATCGCTTTTGGTAAGGAACTTTTTATGCTCATAGCATCAAAATGGAGCATAATAATCTAGGTTGCAATCAACTTCTCAACAAATATTAAAATTATATATATTGCAAAAGCCATTTATTCGGCTCAATATTATTCCAGTTACGTGATAAAATATACCAATTGACATTGAATTGAGGGTTAATTCCATGAGCAGCAATTTATTTGGTGAAGATAAAACTGCTCTGAATAGCGATAAAAACCCTGTTTCTAAAAAATCAGAGAACAAGCCTGTAAATGATACCAAAGGACATAGAGCAAGGCTACGGCAAAGATTAATAGATAAAGGCGGCGACGCATTATTGGACTATGAATTGATCGAATATCTTTTAGCATTAGCAATACCGCGCCGCGACACAAAGCCCCTAGCGAAGCAATTGATCGAACATTATGGCGGTTTATCAGCAGTTTTAACCGCTGATGCTCAAAACCTATCGCGCCAAAAAGGCATGGGTGACACCAGTGTAGCCGCCCTCAAAATTGTACAAGCAGCAGCATTACGATTGATAAGTGAACCAGTAAGGGAGCAACCGATATTATCGTCTTGGCAATCCTTATTAGATTATCTGCGCGCAGATATGGCGCATCTCACGACTGAACGCGTACGTATATTATACCTTAATAGCAAAAATATGCTAATCCGCGATGAAGTTACAAGCGAGGGTTCGGTCGATCAGGCTGCTATATATGTACGCGAAGTTATCCGCCGCGCCATAGACCTTGGTGCTGCATCCATCATATTGGTGCATAACCATCCGAGCGGGGACAGCGCCCCGAGCAAACAAGATATAATCTTAACCCGCGAAGTGATCGATGCTGGCAAAAAAATGGGTATAGCAGTGCATGATCATATCATCATTGGTAAGGACGGACACAGCAGCATGCGCGGTGCGGGATTAATTTAGAGATACCCACCCACTATGTTGATGCATGTCATGCTTCCTGCTAGCGGGAGCTATATCAAATTATTGCCGATTCTTTGCGCAATTTAAATATGAATTTAACCAGAAAAAAGAGAGCTTCCTAATGGTCCCACGTTATTCCCGCCCTGATATGGTTGCTATTTGGGAGCCTGAAAATAAATTTCGTATCTGGTTTGAAATAGAAGCCCATGCCACTGATAAATTGGCGCAATTGGGCGTTGTACCGCAAAGCGCCGCTGACGCATTATGGGATTGGTGGAAAACAAACCCCAAAATTGATGTTGCTGCTATTGATGCTATCGAAGCCGTCACCAAGCATGATGTTATCGCATTTCTGACGTGGGTTGCGGAAAATGTTGGCGATCAAGCCCGTTTCATGCACCAAGGCATGACTTCATCCGATGTGCTTGATACGTGCCTCGCGGTTCAGCTCACGCAAGCTACAGATTTGTTGATAGCTGATATGGATACATTGCTAGAAGCCATCAAAAAGCGTGCTTTTGAGCATAAATTAACCCCAACAATAGGCCGCAGCCACGGCATCCATGCCGAGCCTGTTACCTTTGGTATGAAACTCGCGCAAGCTTATGCCGAATTACAGCGCGGGCGTGATCGCCTCATTGCTGGCCGCAAAGAAATCGCGACATGCGCCATATCAGGGGCCGTTGGCACATTTGCCAATATTGATCCCTCAGTAGAAGCCTATGTAGCAGAAAAATTAGGATTAGAGATAGAGCCTGTATCCACCCAAGTTATACCGCGTGATCGTCATGCCATGTATTTTGCGGTACTCGGCGTTATTGCATCCTCAATCGAACGTTTGGCCGTTGAAGTACGCCACCTGCAGCGCACCGAAGTATTAGAAGCCGAAGAATATTTCTCTCCAGGGCAAAAAGGTTCATCGGCCATGCCGCACAAACGCAATCCGATTTTAACGGAGAATCTCACAGGCCTTGCCCGTATGGTGCGCAGCGCCGTTACCCCTGCGATGGAAAATGTCGCGCTTTGGCATGAACGTGATATTTCGCACAGTTCGGTCGAGCGCATGATTGGCCCAGATGCCACTATTACATTGGATTTCGCATTAGCGCGTATCACGGGCGTCATGGATAAATTGCTTATCTACCCAGAGCGTATGCAAAAAAATCTCGACCGTATGGGCGGACTGGTACATTCTCAGCGTGTATTATTGGCCCTCACCCAATCAGGTATCAGCCGCGAAGATAGCTATCGCATCGTTCAGCGTAACGCGATGAAAGTATGGGAGAGCGATGGGCAATTATCATTGTTAGAATTGCTCAAAGCCGATGAAATAGTGAGTACAAAATTATCCGATGAAGAATTGGAAGAGCGGTTTAATCTTGATTATCATTTCAAAAATATTGATGTAATCTTTGAGCGTGTTTTTGGATAAATGCTATATTTTTGCTACTATCTGCGCTAAGCTACATTATGTTACATAATTAGCGGGAATGATAATGAGATTTTTACAAATATTACTCTGGGTAATTTTACTCATTCTCATCATCATATTCTCTGTCAATAATTGGACGCCAATCACCATATCTATATGGGGCGGACTGCTCATAGATACAAAATTACCTGTTCTTATGGTTGGAAGTTTCCTTATTGGTTTTTTTCCCCTGTATCTCTGGTATCGTATCACAAAGTGGCGATTAAACCGCAAAGTCAATAAAGTACAAAACGCGCCTGTTAAACCACCGCTCAATATCAATGATGTTCCAAAACCAAGCGCTGGCATGCCGCCTTTAGAAACCAAAACACCCCTAGAAAGTGAATGAAATGAGCAACCCTATTTTTGTCGCTATCGATACGCCTTATTTGGAAAATGCCATACCATTGGCAAAGAGAATAAAAGGCCATGTTGGCGGTATTAAATTAGGTCTCGAATTTTTCTGTGCCAATGGCCATCATGGTGTGCATGAAGTCGCTAAAATAGGATTGCCACTCTTTCTGGATCTTAAATTACACGATATTCCCAATACTGTTGCCAAAGCCATGCACGCCATCAATATATTGGAACCCGCCGTCGTGACAATCCATGCCAGCGGCGGCAGAGCAATGATGGAAGATGCCAAAGCAGCGGCTGGCAAAAATACCAAAGTCGTTGGCGTTACAATTTTAACCAGCCTTAACGATCATGATTTGGGCCGTATCGGCATGGAGAGCGATTCGCACGCGCAAGTTGAAAGATTAGCGGATTTGGCGGCTGAAGCTGGATTGGATGGCATTGTATGTTCTGGTCAAGAGGTCAAAGTAGCGCATGAACGTTGGAAAAGCGGTTACTTTGTCGTTCCGGGCATTCGGCCCGCTGGTGGTAAGGTTGGCGATCAAAAACGTGTGGTAACGCCGCGCCAAGCTATGGATGATGGCGCATCGATGCTGGTAATTGGCAGGCCGATTACGCAAGCGCCTGATCCAGGCCAAGCCGCGCGCGATATTGGCGCAACGTTGTGATTATCCAGATTAATTGGAGGTGTTAATGCTGAATTATATTAGAAAAATTATTATTATTTCGGGATCTGGGAATACTGGAAAAACTACCTCTATTAAAGCGAGTATGAAAAAATTATCCGTATATAATAATCATGGTTATGATTGTCTAATAGCCGCGCATGCATTTAATAAAGGTCAATTTTTTGCTACAGGTTTTGCTACAGGTGGCGATAGTGAAGAAGTAATAAACGAAAATATAAATTATTTTAAAAATATTTCAATGGAAATAGATATATTAGTAATGGCCTGTAAATCTCGCGGAAGGTCAAAAGATAGATTATTAGAATTTGTTGAAGAATATAAATTAGAACCTTTTATTATAGAAACTCATAGCAATGAGAATTATAAAGAAGCTGCTGAACAAACTAGTAATAGAGTTGTTAGAGAGTTCTATTAGTAATGACAAAAATAAAAATATGCGGCATAAGCAGTATCGAGACCATGCAAGCGGCGGCCGATGCTGGGGCAGATTATATCGGCCTTGTCCATTTTGAAAAAAGCCCGCGCCATGTTTCCCTCGAACAAGCAGCGAAATTGCGTATGCACGCGCCAAGCACGCTCAAAATTGTCATACTATTGGTC
>CALDZL010000162.1 GCA_937944295.1 uncultured Sphingorhabdus sp. | reverse complement strand
GAGGCGCATGATGCGATGCTCTGCATTGCGCAAGGGGCGTATATAGCAAGTGAAGACCGCAAAAAAAGTTCGCGCGAGGCTTGGATTAAAACTGGCAAACAGATGCAAGAGATTTTTGCGGATATTCCAGAGGCCTTGTCTAATACGCTTATTATTGCTCAACGTTGCGGCGTTGGGGCACCGCGCCGTGCACCTATTTTGCCCAGTATTGCTGGTGATTTAGAGGCTGAAGCAGCGCAGTTAATGGTCGATGCGCGCAAAGGACTCGATGATCGTTTGTCGCGCTATCAGGGCCTTAGTGATGGAAAACGTCAGATTTATTATGATCGGTTAGATTTTGAGACCAAAGTCATAAGCGATATGGGCTTTCCTGGTTATTTCTTGATTGTTGCCGATTTTATTAAATGGGCCAAAGATAATGATATTGCCGTAGGGCCTGGGCGCGGCTCTGGCGCGGGTAGTGTGGTGGCGTGGGCGCTCACAATAACCGATCTTGATCCGATTGAGCTTGGTCTTTTATTTGAGCGGTTTTTAAACCCTGATCGTGTATCCATGCCCGATTTCGATATTGATTTTTGTGAGACACGGCGCACCGAAGTCATTCAATATGTGCAGCAAAAATATGGCCGCGATCAAGTGGCCCAGATTATCACCTTTGGTAAGCTCAAAGCGCGTGCCGTTTTGCGGGATACTGGGCGCGTATTACAAATGAGCTATGGTCAAGTGGATAGGCTTTGTAAGATGGTACCCAACCATCCAACCGACCCATGGGATTTGAAAAGAGCTTTAGGCGGCATTGCCGAATTGCGCGAAGAATATCGCCGCGAAGAAGATGTAAAGCGCTTATTTGATTTGGCTATGAAATTAGAAGGTCTACCACGTCATAGCTCTACCCATGCTGCGGGCGTTGTGATTGGGGATAGAAATCTATCACACCTTGTACCGTTGTATCGTGACCCGCGTTCCGAAATACCCGTCACCCAATTTGATATGAAATTTGTCGAAATTGCGGGCCTTGTGAAGTTCGACTTTTTGGGATTGAAAACATTATCGGTTTTGCAGCGGGCTGAGGAATTATTGGCCTTGCGCGATATTAAGGTCGATTTGCCGAACCTGCCTGTTGATGACCCTAAAGTATATGAGCTGCTACAAAGCGGGAATACCGTTGGCGTGTTTCAATTAGAGTCTGAAGGGATGCGCCGAACATTATCGGCGGTAAAGCCTACCAATTTTGGCGATATTATTGCGCTGGTATCGCTCTATCGTCCTGGTCCGATGGATAATATCCCGATGTTTGGCCGCCGCAAAAATGGTGAAGAGGATATTCAATATCCACATCCTTTGTTGGAGGATATATTAAAAGAAACATATGGGATATTTGTTTATCAAGAACAAGTGATGCAGGCCGCACAAATATTGGCGGGCTATACATTGGGCGGTGCGGATTTACTGCGCCGCGCTATGGGTAAGAAAAATCAAGCGGAGATGGATCAGCAACGCGATATATTTATCCGTGGATGTGAAGAACATAATGCTATTGATTCGAGTAAGGCTAACGAGCTATTTGATTTAATTGATAAATTTGCAGGCTATGGTTTTAACAAAAGTCATGCTGCGGCTTATGCTTTGTTAGCCTATCATACGGCATGGTTCAAAACTTATCATCCTCATGAATTTTATGCTGCTTCTATGCGATTTGATATGCATCAAACCGACAAATTGGGTATATTTGTTGATGATATGCGCAGGTTAAATGTGAAATGTTTGCCGCCTTGTATCAATAATAGTTTTGCCAATTTCACAGTGCAGCAAGATGAGGCAGGGGAATTGGCTGTAAGATTTGCTCTAGCAGGTATGAAGAATGTCGGTGAAAAAGCAATGGAAGCGCTGGTCCAAGAACGCATGGCTTCAGGTCTTTACAAAAATATCGATGATTTTGCTAACCGAATCGACCCAACTATGATTAATCGGCGGCAATTGGAAAACCTTGCGTCTTGTGGAGCATTCGATGGGATTGAGGCCAATCGCGCAGCGGTTTTTGCTGCGGCTGATATGATTATAGCAGCAGCACAATCTGCCAAAGAGACAAGAGAGAGTGGTCAAGGCGGGCTTTTTAGCGATTGCCAAGGCGATGCAGCGGCTCTTAGGTTAAATATGGGTGTATCATGGGCATTGGGCGAACGTATGATGCGCGAAAAAGATGCTTATGGTTACTATTTTTCCGCGCATCCTATCACACAATTTGACGCTGTCGCTCGTTCCAATGGGGCACGCAGTTATAGTGAATTATTGGATGGCGAGCTTATACCAGAAGGGGTGAGAAAGCCTGCTACTTTGGCAGCTCTTATTGAAGGGGTACGTTGGCGCGAATCAAAGCGCGGCAAGAGGTTCGTATTGGTGGACTTATCCGACAGCAGTGGCCAGTTTTCAGCAACCTGCTTTGATGACACCGTATCAACTGACTTGGCAGAATTTGCTAAGTCGTCTGAATGTTTGTTGCTTAATGTGGAAATGGATATGAAAGAAGGGGATGATAGCCCAAGGTTTTCTATTCGCAATGCACGCGCATTATCTGATATGGTGAAAGATGCTCGTCTGCAAATTGCGATGGACATTAGTGTTGATGAAGCGTTTCACAAACTGGCTAATGTCATGGCACCTTATTGCTCTGGCAAAGGCCGATTGATTGCTAATATTTCTCATAATGATGATCAAATTCCTATAATTTTGGGGGATTATTTTAGATTGGATAGTGAAATGATAGAAAAGATAGAAGCGATTGAAGGGATTCAAAATGTTAAATTTGCCCCCTTGCGTGCGGGCCTATAATTCGTCATTAATCAAACAATTAAGGATAGGAGTGAGCAATGACAGGTGGAATGCAACGTCAACCCATGCAGGTCAGCAATTTAATCGACCATGCAGCGCGCGAACATGGGAATAGGGAGATTGTCTCTTATTGGGCCGATGGCCATGAAACACGCACCAATTGGGCTGGCATAAGGGCTGATGCTCTGAAAATGACACAGGCTCTTCAATCTCTCGGCGTATCAAAGGGCGATAGAATAGCAACTTTGGCAATGAACCATAGCCGCCATTTGGTCAGTTGGTATGGGGCGGTTGGTGTTGGCGGTATATTGCATACTATCAACCCGCGCCTATTTGATGAACAATTACTCTATATTGCCAATCATGCCGAAGATAAAGTTTTGCTCTATGATGCGGCCTTTCAACCGATTATTGACCGACTGAAAGATCAATGGACCAGCATTGAGCATTATATTTGTTATGATCCACCTAAAGGCGTGGATGGCTTTGAAGAATGGATTGCGCCGCATGATGGCAATGTAGAATGGGCGCAATGCGATGAGCATGACCCGTGTATGCTATGTTACACAAGCGGCACGACTGGCAATCCAAAAGGCGTTATTTATGAGCATCGTTCGACAACGCTGCATGCTATTTCGGGATTGCAGCCAGCGGCATTTGATTTCGATGCACAATCGGTCATGCTTCCTATCGTTCCTATGTTCCATGCTGCCAGTTGGGGTTTGCCTTGGGCAGGGGCCGCTTGCGGCGTAAAATTTGTTTACAGTGCGGTGAATGAACCAAAAATCTTGCATGATTTAATGATGAAGGAAAAGGTTACGCATAGTGCAGGCGTTCCCACGGTTTGGCTGGGTATGTTCCAATATCAAGATCAAACGGGCGTCGATTTAGGCGCTTTGCGCATGGCGACAATTGGCGGATCTGCCGCGCCGCGCTCTATGATTGAGCGTTTGATGAAAGCCGGTATTCGTGTGGGGCATGCTTGGGGAATGACCGAAACATCGCCTATTGGCACTGTGGGTTCGCCCAGCAGCGATTGGGATGATCTTAGTTTTGATGAACAGGTTGATCAAGTTTGTAAGCAAGGACGCCCGATATTTGGTGTTGAACTTTGTACCGTCGATGATGATGATAATCTTTTGCCGCGCGATGGCGAGACATCGGGTAGATTGTTGATACGCGGCCCGTGGATTATTAAACGTTATTTCAAAGCAGATGCTGACGCTTGCGATGAAAATGGTTGGTTCGATACGGGCGATGTTGCAACGCTGCATCCTGATGGTACATTGCAAATTACGGATCGTTCTAAAGATGTGATTAAATCGGGCGGCGAATGGATTAGCTCGGTTGAATTGGAAAATGTTGCTGTTGGTTGCCCTGGTGTTGCCGAAGCGGCGGCCATTGGGATATATCACCCCAAATGGGATGAGAGGCCTTTGCTTGCTATTGTACGAAGCCCAGATTCTTCTGTTAGCGTCGATGAGATAAAAGCCTATATGAGCGACAAGATTGCCAAATGGTGGATGCCCGATGCGATTGAATTTGTTGATAAAATACCGCATACAGCAACTGGGAAAATTTTAAAAACAGAATTACGCAAGACCTTTGCTGATTATAAGTTGGGGGATTAAATGATGGAAAATCATGTTGATCCTGAGCGCGAGAATTTTGATTATTTTAAATCTCTGCCGCGCGATACGCCGATTGAGATGCTCAATTTGGTGCGGTTTAAAGCGCTCGCGACTTATCCCGTTGACCATAGACATGCGCAGAACAACTTAAGTGGTGCAGAAGCCTATGCTGAATATGGCAAAGAGAGCGGTCCTATATTTGAGCGTGTTGGCGGTTCTATAATATGGCGCGGGCAAATGGAAGCGCTGCTGATTGGTCCATCCGATGAGGCTTGGGATGCGTGTTTTATTGCGCGCTATCCCAATAGCGGGGCATTCCTTGAGATGGTTACCGATCCTGCCTATCAAATCGCCGTCGTGAACAGGCAAGCTGCAGTGCAAACCAGTCGTTTAATTCGTATGGACCCGATTGCTGCCGATGGTAATGGTTTTGGATAGTGAGAATTGAGTCCTAAATTATAATAGGGATAGATCATGAAATAAGTTTTTCCATATTATAATTATGTATTGAGACACCTTCAATTTCAAAATCTATGCGATCCAAAGTGGTAAAGTCCTTTTTTAAGAAGAACCTGAGTGCACCCTCACTTGCCTCGGTGTAGAGTTTTTTTTATTTTTCTATTGCGCGCTAATGTTTCAATTTCATCATATAGTGCAGAAACGATATTTTTTCTTGCGGCTTCTGGAAGAGAATATACTTGATCGATATGGCCATCATGTTCGAGTTCTGCATAAGCAAGAATTTTTCCTTGCGCATCGCTACTAACAAGTGTGGACATATTCCCTTGATTGCGCGCAATTATTTTTTCAGCTTTTGGACCACGTGCTGCCCATGCAATAACTTGTTCTTTACTATAGAATATACGGCCTAATTCAAGTACAGAACGTTGAAATAGCTGTGAAATCTGTTCAGCATCATTGGGATGAAATTCTCTAATAATCATATAGCTAATTAACTGGAATTAGTAATATGGTCAAGTTTCCATCAGGCGCGGCATAATTTCCACAAAGTTGCATGGCTTGTGGCGACTATCGAGCTGATGTACCAATATTTGATCCCAACCATCTTTGACGGCGCCATTGGAGCCAGGGAGGGCGAAGATATAAGTGCTATCTGCGACCACGGCGCAAGCACGCGATTGGATGGTAGACGTGCCAATGGACGCAATGCTAATGTAACGAAAATATTCACCAAAGCCAGGTATATCGCGCGTCTTGACCTTATCCAATGCTTCGGGGGTAGAATCGCGTCCTGTTAATCCCGTTCCACCCGTTGTGATAATACAATCCACATTCACATCATCAATCCATGTTCGCAATTGCGAGACCATGGTCGATAAATCTTCTTTGCAGATGATGCGATCAACGATGTGATGACCCGCGTCTATGATTCGCTGGTCCAATATATCGCCGCTGCTATCATTGTCCAAAGTGCGCGTATCAGATAGCGTTAAAAGCGCTATATTAATGGGTTTGAAGGCTTTGCTTTCATCGAGCGGCAAGGGCAGGTCTCTTATTTTTATCCACCAAAGTCACGCGATTGCCATTGGCTGCATTGGGAAAGCTAGGCCATAGATTTTGGGCTAAACCAGCTTTTGAGCCGCTATTGCTCTTATTTTTTTGCTCATAAATCCAATAATTACGCAAAACAGTGGCAACATATCCGCGTGTTTCCCAATAGGGTATAGATTCAATATAAAGTAATGGATCGCCGCCATCCTTAACTTCATGATTCCAACGCGTTACGGGGGTTAGTCCAGCATTATAAGCTGCGATAACTTTTGGCAGCAGTCCCTCTGTGCTTCTGCTATCGCGCAGATGCTCCAAGAATGATTGACCATATTCTAAATTTATTTCGGGTTTATTCAAGTCGCTAGATTTAAATGTATAACCCGAAGCTCTTGCAATATCGCGGGCTGTACCAGGAAGAACTTGCATCAGGCCGCGTGCATTGGCAGGACTCACCACGCTTTTTCTCCACGCCGATTCTTGCAGCGTATGTGCAAATGCTAGAGAACTATCGATGCGCCAACCATTTTTGGGAGCCCAATTAGGCGTTGGATAGCGCAGAGAAACAGATGTATTTTTGTTATTAGGACTATATTGTGCTAGCCATAATTGTGTTTCGGGCAGGCCAATTTCACTAGCTAATTTGCCTAATTCATTGTGATGATCTTTTCCTGCAACGCGGGCTTGAAATTGCAATGTTTCTTTTGCCAATGATGTTCGGCCTAATTCCGATAGGCTAAGAGTAATTTGAACATTTTCCTCGCTGCGGATTTTTTTCCAATCCTCTTTATTCAGTTTCGTATCTTGTATGTTAGCAATTCTCATGCCTAGAGCTTCACGAGATAATAAACCGTAAAATGTTTCTTGAAATGTAGCGGCGTTTTGTAGACGCGCCTGCGACAGATCGGGGCGTTTTGAAGACATTGCAGCACGTGATGCCCAATAATAACCTGCGCTGCGTAGGTCTTCATTATGGGCAAAGCTTGCAACATGGTCAAAAGCAGGGAGGGCCTGCGTAAATTGTTCTAACCTCCAATGGGCGAGACCTTTCACCCAATGCGCTTGAACAGCCCATTCACCAGTTTTTTGACTAGCAATATTGGCTAAACGCAGAGCATTAACATCATTGTTTTCAATATAATATGACCATGCAATGCGATATTGTAATTCAGTACGCAACGCATCAGAGATGTCGTTAGTGACATTGTTTAAAACATCTTCAGCGGAGAATGGAGCGTCATCTTTGATGTAATTTATTATGATATTACGAATTTTGCTAGCACCATCTTCATTTACTGATTTTGGCAAGTGGCGGCTAGGTGAGCTTCCTGTGTAAGAAAGTTTTTGACGGCTTGGTAAAATAGGTAGAGTTTGAGCCCCTCTGCGCGTTGCCAAACGGCTTAATTGTGCCGCTTGCGGTAAATAGGGTGCATCATTGATAAGCTCTAATAAATCTTTGCGTTCAATTTGTGGACTTCCAGGCGCTAAAAACAGCTCAGCCTTCGCCATATTTTTAAGAGGTCCTTTTGGCGCTTTTCTGATCGCATCATTGGCTTTTTCCCAATTTCCATTTTCAATATAAGCGAAAATGGCATCAAATTCCTGCTTGTCTCTATTACTTAAAAGTGAGGGAACGACATTCAATGTTTTATAGCGCCATGATGATGCCGCACTTGATATAATAATTTCTGAATTTTCGGTATATTCTTCATTCGCTGCTTGCGCTTCTTTTGCCTGTGAGAGCGATCCAATTAAAATAAGAGCTGGTATGACAGGAATTACAGAGAATTTCACAAAATGTCTTTCTTCATTAATCGTTGCAAATCTCTCCAAGCTTTTTCTTTTAAATTTGGATTGGCTAAGAGAGTTTTGGGGTGAAACGTGGTTAATAGAGTCTGTTTTTTATCATTAAGGTTAAAATAATGTAAATTCTTCCTAGATTTCATCAATTCTGCGTTGAGTAGTGCATTGCATGCCGCTGAACCGAGGCTAATGACAATATCTGGGTCTAAAATCTTAATATGTTGGTGAATAAAGGCGTGAATTAGCGGTAAATCTTGCTCTGGCAATTCATCATAAATAGGTTGTGTACTGGCTAAACTTGCACAATAAATATTGTGGTTTTGAATATTAGCAGCTGTCAACATATTGACGATTAATTGATATTCTTTCCCAGAGAGTAGAGATTTTTCGTCTAAATCCTGTGTATTTGGAAAATCGCTTATAAGCATAATTGTCTTATGGTTTGGAGGTGTTTTTTGTTTCGTTATTTTTAAATAATATGGAGCAACATGCCGCCCACCATAGATATTACCAGGCAGTGCAGCGCCGCTCTTAATTGCTTCATGCAATTCACTAAGGGTTTTGGGCCAGCTATCTTGTGTTATGATAGAGACTGTGGGTTTAACTGTTTGCGGTTGAATAAAATTTTGTTTGTCAGCGACATTTATAGAAATATCTCTACTCTGCAGAGGAGATTCGTTTTTTTTGGGTGTTATTTGGGCTTTTTCTTCCAGCCAATTGACGGTCTGGTTATCAACCACTTGGTCGAAACCAGCCATGTCCCACCACGCAATATAGGATTGCACTAAGGTAAGAACACCTTCATCCTTATATAATTCATTATCTCTTAACGCTTGCATGGCTTCTATATTGTATAGATTGATAATGAAGTATATAAACAAAGGAATAAAAGCCGCTATGGTGAGTTATTTAAAAGATAGAGCGTAAATTTACGCTGAGAGACAATAGGAAGAGATTATGAGTGAACGCGACTCCATGCCTTATGATGTTGTTATTGTTGGAGGAGGGCCAGCAGGCTTGAGTGCGGCTATTCGCCTAAAACAAGGCAATCCTGATATTGAAGTCTGTATATTGGAAAAAGGATCGGAAATTGGAGCGCATATTTTATCGGGCGCTGTTGTTGATCCAAAGGCGATGGATGAGCTAATCCCTGAATGGCGGGATCAAAATTGTCCATTGTCTGAAACGCCAGTGACTGAAAACCATCATTGGGTGCTCAGTAAAAAAGGGAAGTTTGCAATTCCGCATATTCTCACGCCGCGTTGGATGCATAATAAAGGCACTTTCACAGTTAGCCTTGGTAGCCTGTGCCGTTGGCTTGGTGAGCGCGCCGAAGATTTGGGTGTTGAGATATTCCCTGGATTCCCCGCAGCCGAAATACTCTATAATGATGACGGCTCGGTCAAAGGTGTTGCGACTGGTGATATGGGTATAGCCGCCGATAGCAGTAAAAAAGGCGATTATCAGCCTGGCATGGAATTACATGGAAAATATACATTATTCGCCGAGGGCGCGCGTGGTAGCTTGACAAAAGTCTTACGCGAAAAATTTGATTTAGAGGCGGATTGTGAACCACAAATTTATGGTTTGGGTATGAAAGAATTATGGGATATTCAGCCCGATAAGCATGAAGCAGGCCGCGTTATTCATACACAAGGTTGGCCGCTTGATGATGCTTGGGGTGGCGGTTTCCTCTATCATCAAGCCAATAATCAAGTGGCATTGGGTTTTGTTGTGGCTTTGGATTACAAGAATCCAAGCCTTTTCCCATTTGAAGAATTTCAGCGTTGGAAGCAGCATCCAGAAATTCGCAAAATATTAGAAGGCGGTAAACGCGTTTCTTATGGCGCGCGTGTCATCAATGAAGGGGGATTGCAATCTATCCCTAAGCTGGCCTTTCCAGGCGGTGCTCTTGTTGGATGTAGTGCAGGTTTTGTAAACGTACCGCGCATTAAAGGCAGCCATACTGCTATGAAATCTGGTATGCTTGCTGCTGATGCGATTACCCGCGCTATGGCGCAACAGCGCAGCCATGATGAATTGATCGAATATCAGAGCGGCGTCGATACAAGCTGGATTATTGATGAATTGAAATTGGTAAAAAATGCGCAACCACTTATTGCTAAATTTGGTGGTGAAATTGGTACAATATTATCGGGCATTGATATGTGGATGCGCACATTGAAAATTGGTTTGCCTTTCACGATGAAACATCATGCTGATCACACAACATTGGTGCGTTCAGATATTTCCGCTAAGATTGAATATCCTAAACCCGACGGAGTGATTAGCTTTGATAGGCTTTCTTCGGTATTTTTATCCAATACCAACCATGAGGAAGATCAGCCCGTACATCTGCAATTAAAAGACAAGAATGTTCCTGTTGAGGTTAATTTGGCGCTTTATGATGAACCTGCGCAACGTTATTGCCCCGCAGGCGTATATGAGATAGTTGGGGATGATGAACCAAGGTTACAGATAAATGCACAAAATTGTGTACATTGTAAAACATGCGATATTAAGGACCCAACCCAAAATATTAACTGGGTAACGCCAGAAGGCGGTGGCGGCCCTAATTATCCCAATATGTGATTTGCAATTGAAATTAATATTATGGGGGATAAGGTATATATTATGAAAAAATTATCTCTCATATTGGCATTCGCCTATTTTGTATCTCCGAATATATTATATGCAAATGAACGTCTATTATCGGAATATGTTGAAGCACGGCTATCTGAGATTGATAATAGAAATCAATCTGCGTTGAAATCCTATAAAGATCTTATAAAACAACGATCCGATAGCCAAATATTAGCCGATAGATTGTTTGAACTGTCCTTAAAGACAGGCGATATTAAATCTGCTCTTAATGCCATTGATGCGCGCGAACAGTCAGGGGATTTGCCCGCTCAAGCCTATATCTTACGTTATAGTGCTGCGCTGAAAGATAGAGATTGGACTGCAGCTATTATAGCCTTAGAAGCAATCATTGAAGACCCTGTATTTGGGTTTATGGCCCCTATAATGACATCTTGGGTAGAAACAGCAAAAGGTAATGACGGTACTGCCTTTTTAAGAGCGTCTAACAATAGTGGTCTCACTAATTTCTATGGTCTGGATCAAATTAGCTATCAATATTTATATCGAAAAAAATTTGATAAGGCCCGTAAGAATATTGTCTCTATACGCCCTTTTAACGAGGCATTTGCGCGGGACTTAATTTTAAAAGCTGGCCCAATATTGCATCAAAATGGACAAGTAAATTTTGCGCGCAGTTTATTGAGCGCCCAAGGCAGTGGTGCTGCTATTTCTACCTTAGAAATTTTTAACGATGGTGGAAAAATACCCACTGGTTTTTATGAAATATCACCAGAAGTTGGCATAGCACGCCTTTACGGCCGTGTTGCCTCTACTTTGGTAGATCAAAAACTATTCGATATATCCGTATTTTTTGCACGAACAGCTAAATGGTTAGCGCCTGATGATCGCGCGATTGACCTATATCTAGGAAGAAGTCTGGCGGCCAATGGACAGATTGAGGAAGCCAATAATGTGTTGAATAATATAAAATCAACGGATCCCTATTTCTCGCTCCATGCGGGGCAAAATATTCGTATATTATTGGATGAAAAGCGCAATCAAGAAGCTGTAAATATAGCAACACAATCACACAATTCGCATCCTGAATCGCAGTCACTATTGCTATTATTAGCGCAAACACAAGATATGGCGGGACAATATGATGCCGCAGCAAAAAGTTATCAAAAGCTTATCAAAATAACCAGTGATAAGCAAAAACGCCGCCTATCTTATTTTTCTCTATATTTGGCGCGCAGCTTGAGCAAAGCGGGTAATTGGGAAAAAGCAGTAAAGATACTGGATAGGGGCTTGGAATATAAAGACGATAATCCATTCTTACTCAATTATTATGGATATAGTTTGATTGAGCGTGATGAAGACTATGATCGCGGCTTTGCTATGATAAAAAAAGCCTATGATATTGAACCCAATTCTCCAGATATTACGGATAGTTTGGGATGGGGTTATTATCTAAAAGGTAATTTGCAAAAAGCATTGCCATTACTTGAAAAAGCAGCACAAGGCAGCGAGGATGATAGCGAAATTAAAGAACATCTTGGTGATGCTTATTGGAGCGTCGGTCGCCGCATTGATGCCCGTTATACCTGGCGGATAGCGGCGTTAATTGCGGTTGGGAATGACAAAAAACGGCTTGACCATAAAGCTGAATTTGGTCTTGATGTTCCTTACTCTTAATCATGAATAATTGTGAAACTGCCTACGCCAAGATTAATCTTGCCTTGCATATTTTGGGACGCAGAGATGATGGCTATCATGAGATAGATACAATATTTGCATTTTTAAAAGATGGGGATCATTTGTCTATAAAAGCCAGTGATAATGTATCGCTATCAATTGATGGGCCTTTTGGTGACAATATAGGCGGAAAAGTTGATGATAATCTTGTAATGAAAACCGCGAAGTTGATGCAAGATCATTTCAATATTGGTGATGGTGCTGCTCTTCATTTGCGCAAAAACCTACCAATAGCTGCTGGAATAGGCGGCGGTTCGGCTGACGCAGCGGCGGCGGCTCGTTTGTTGAATCGTCATTGGAGTATCAATTGTGAACTGTCTCAACTCGCTGAACTTATTACGCCATTGGGCGCTGACATAGCTGCGTGTGTTATGAGCGAGATAAGTCATGGTAGCGGGATAGGCACTAATCTGAGACCATTATCCGATAAGCTTGACCTTGCAGGCTTGCCGATTTTATTGATAAACCCTATGATATCGGTTTCTACGGGGCGTATTTTTGATGCGTGGGATGGGTATTCTAGTGGTCAATTGGATACAGATTTACACTCTATTATTAACATAGCAGGCAATGATATGCAGCGCGCTGCGTTATCATTATTTCCGCAAATTCAAAATGTTATAGATATTCTAAATGATCAAAACCCTATGTTGGCGCGTATGTCTGGATCAGGAGCAACATGTTTTGGTTTATTTGAAAATATGAAAGATAGAGACAATGCGCAAAAAAATATTGCAAAGCAGCACTCTAATTGGTGGTTTTTGGCAAGTGAGTTAAGATGACGCACATTCCTTATGAAATTATAGGTGATTCAAAATATAACGGTGTTTTGATTATTGCCGATCATGCATCGAACCATGTGCCTATTGATATTGATTTGGGCATTGATGAAAAGCTGCTGTATAATCATATCGCCGTTGATATTGGCGTAAAGCCTGTTGCTGAACTTATTGCCAGCCAGTTTAAAGTGTCTGCGATAATGGCGAAGCAGTCACGTCTCGTAATCGACTTAAATCGTGAGGAAGATAATCCTGATTCCATTCCCCAGATTAGCGATACGCATGAGATTATTGGGAATAATATTGACCCAAAAGAGCGGGATGCACGTATTGAGCGGTTTCACAGGCCCTATCACAGCAAAATAGAGCAAATTTTGCGTGATATGCAACCATCGCTTATTCTCTCGCTGCACAGTTTTACGAATTCTCTGCGGAGCGACCCTAATGCGCACCGCCCTTGGGAAATAGGCGTCTTATATGGCGAGCATGAAGCAACTTCTAAGCAAGCTATCGCCCTATTAGAGCAATATGGCCTAAATGTTGGTGATCAACTGCCTTATTCAGGAAAATTGCTTAACTATACAATGGATCGTCATGCAGAGGCGCTTCAAATCCCCTATTTTGGTGTAGAAATGCGGCAAGATTTGGTTGCCGATGACAAAGGGCGTGAAAGATTTGCTCAAATATTGGGTGAAACATGTCTGAAAATTACAAAAATGCTTGCATGATGAATGCTTAACGTTAGGGCTTGTGGAGTAAATAAGACCAGCGGAGCGCAAAATGAGCAATATATTCGATAAATCCAAATTACCAAGCCGCTATGTATCGGTTGGACCAGAACGCGCACCGCATCGCAGCTATTATTATGCAATGGGATGGGAAGAAGAAGATATTGCCAAACCGTTTGTGGGCGTTGCCTCTGCGGGAAATGACAGCGCTCCGTGCAATACAACGTTAAATGCTCAGGCCGATATAGCGCGTGAAGGTGTAATCACTGCTGGCGGCACACCCTTTCGTTTTAATACTATCACGGTAACAGATGGTATCGCGATGGGGCACCAGGGCATGAAAAGCTCGCTGGTTAGTCGTGAAGTGATAGCAGACTCTGTAGAATTAAGCGTTCGCGGCCATTGCTATGATGCGCTTGTAACCTTTGCAGGGTGCGATAAATCTCTGCCTGGTATGATGATGGCAATGCTGCGCCTGAATGTACCATCGATATTTGTCTACGGCGGTTCTATTTTACCTGGGTCACATAAAGGTGAAGATGTTACAGTGGTGGATGTGTTTGAAGCCGTTGGCCAATATGCCTCCAACAATTGTCCATTACAGGAATTAATTGCACTCGAGAAGGTTGCATGTCCTGGACATGGCGCATGCGGCGGGCAATTTACGGCCAATACTATGGCTTGTGTCGGAGAAGCGATTGGTTTGTCCTTACCCAATAGCAATATGGCGCCTGCACCTTATAAAAGTCGCGCCGATATAGCCACGGCGGCGGGCGAGCAAGTAATGAAATTGCTCGAACTTAATTTGAAACCTCGTGATATATGTACCAAAGAAGCCTTTGAAAATGCAGCTCGCGTTGTGGCTGCTACAGGCGGGTCGACCAATGCAGCGCTGCATTTACCCGCTATGGCGCATGAATGCGGAATTGCATATGATTTGTTCGATGTCGCTGAAACGTTCAAGTCTACGCCCTATATTGCTGATTTGAAGCCAGGCGGGAAATATGTAGCCAAAGACATGCATGAGGCAGGCGGCGTTTATATGCTGATGAAGACGATGTTGGACGGCGGATATTTGCACGGCAATTGTATGACCGTAACGGGCAAAACATTGGGTGAAAATATTGATGAGATCACATGGAACCCAGATCAAAAGGTTATATATGACATTAAAACGCCCATCACTGAAACTGGCGGTGTGGTGGGTCTGCGCGGAAGCTTGGCGCCTGAAGGGGCGATAGTTAAGGTGGCAGGAATGGAACGCTTGACCTTTACAGGTAGCGCGCGTGTTTTTGAATGCGAGGAAGATGCCTTTGCAGCTGTAGAGCGGCGTGAAATTGTCGAGGATACGGTAGTTGTCATTCGCTACGAAGGTCCCAAAGGTGGCCCTGGTATGCGCGAAATGCTCTCTACCACAGCGGCGCTCTATGGCCAAGGCATGGGTGAAAAAGTAGCGCTGATAACTGATGGGCGTTTTTCTGGCGGTACGCGCGGTTTTTGTATTGGTCATGTTGGCCCAGAAGCGGCTGCTGGTGGGCCTATTGCTCTGGTTGAGGATGGGGATCAAATCTCTATTGATGCACATGCCGGTACTATCGATCTATTGGTTAATGAAGAGATATTAGCAAATCGACGTAAAAAGTGGCAAAAACATGTGACCAATTATGGGGCAGGTGCATTATGGCGCTATGCACAGAATGTCGGACCTGCTTATAAGGGGGCAGTAACGCATCCAGGAGCACAATGTGAGTCGCACATTTTTTCAGATATTTGAGAACCCTCTATTGGTATTTTCTATTTTGTATCTACCGCTATTGGCAAGTTGTGGTGATGATGAGGCTGATATAGCGGCAGCTCAAGAAGAAGCTTTAATTGGGAATAAAATTGAATGCGCTCTCAATGGTGCTGATGTTTTCTCAGCATCATGTGCGACGCAACGCCTGACTTCCGAAAATGGTACGATATTAATGATACGTCATGCCGATGGAGGCTTCAAAAGATTTAATATTTTAACCGATGGTCGTGGATTAGAAACAGCCGAGGGTTATGATGATAGCCATATTGAGATTATTGATAAAGATTATATCATACTAACATCTGGGAACGATAAATATAGGTTAAAAGCGCAATTTAAAGGTGGCTTAACGCGGTCCAATACTGCTCCAGTAGATGAAAACCTGTCAAAAGATGATACTACTCTTACCACAGATGATGAAGCGCAAAATAATATCCCTGATAGTGAGGTAGGGCCAATTGGAACTCCTGGCGCACCCTATAGAGCTCCTCAATAATATTCATCCATAATTAGTCATAGGATAGAGTTACTCTCTTTGCTATCCGCTTATTATGAGCATAGAATCAAATTCCAACAAAATTATGAGGATTGCAGCGCGCGGTGATGGTATTACTTCTGATGGTAAGCATGTCGCTTTATCTGTGCCAGGGGATCGTATCGACGATGGTGGTGGATTAATCCATGGCAAACATCATATTGACCCTATTTGTCCGCATTTCAATTTGTGCGGTGGATGTCAATTGCAGCATGTTGACGATGAGAAATTAGCCGAATTTGTCAGGCAGCGCATAGAAAATGCTCTTTTGGGACAAGATATAGAATTGCCAGATTTTGCGCAAACATATCTATCACCTCCGAAAAGTCGCCGCAGAATATCTCTACGTTCTTCATGGGCAGGTAAGAACTTTCAATTGGGCTTTAGCAGCGAAAAAAGTCATAGAATTATTGATATTAAACAATGCGATGTCATGACAGCTGAATTATTTGCATTGGTTGATCCGCTACGTAAATTTTTAAGACCATTGATTGATGAGCGCCGTAATGTGCAAATTAAAATGGCACAAGTTGACCAAGGTATTGATCTTCTTATTGAAAATTGGATGCCAGAAGGACTGGAACAAATAGAAGCTCTGACAAATTTTGCAGATAAGTTTGCATTGGCAAGGCTGAGTACAAATGACGGCATTGATAATATTACGCAATGGGAACCAGAACCTGTAACCGTTACATTTGGTCGGACGGCTGTATCATACCCGCATTTTGCTTTTTTGCAGGCAACAAAAGATGGCGAAGAAAGGCTTGTGACAGCGGTTCGGGAGATTAGCAGAGAATATGATAAGATAGCCGATTTATTTTCAGGATTGGGGACATTTGCTCTTTCTATGGATAAAAAACAAAAAATCTATGCAGCAGAGGGTGATCGATCGGTTGTGCTAGCGCTGAAGTCTGCGGCCAACAAAGCGCAAAGGCAGGTTTTTACTGAACATCGCGACTTATATCGTAGACCGCTTAGCTGTGAGGAATTAAACCGTTTTGATGTACTGATATTGGATCCACCAAGAGCAGGGGCGCGTGAACAAGTGGATCAAATAGCAATAAGTGAGGTGCAAAATATTGCCTATGTGAGCTGCAATCCATCCAGCTTTGCTCGCGACGCAAAACGGTTAATCACGGGCGGCTATCGATTGAGAAAAATTTGGCCTATTGGGCAATTTCGCTGGTCGACGCATGTTGAGCTTGTATCGCAATTCACCAAGAGTGATCAATAACAATTACACATTACATTGATTATTTTCTGTTCAATCACCGATTGGTCCGTCAATCCAATTCACGCCGTCCTTGGGCCTTATATCAACATTAAGATTGAAAACATCGGGCCGCGAATAATGACCATCGCTGTCGAGCGAAGTTAAACCTTCTCCGATCATATCCAAATCGCACTGGGCATAGATTATCTCTTTGCCTTCACCAGCTTGGGCAATAATCTGCGTGTCGGGACCACAGATAAAGCTCTTGCCAAATTGTAACTGACCATCCTCAATACTTTCCATTAGAGATTGCGCCTCATCATCGCTGCCAACGCGTTCTAAACCATCCAGCATATCCGATTTCGATTGCACAGTGCCAGCGGCCAATACAAAGCATCTGCCTTCAAAAGCATAATGACGCGAAGCTATGGCATGAATGTCGCGTACCGTTGGCCAAGCCGCTACGTGAATCATTTCGCCTTGATTGTGCATAGCGGCGCGTGCAGCTGGCATCCAATGTTCCCAACAGATTAGGCTTCCAACAGTGGTATCGCCATCTTGGTGGGTCGCGAGTGTTGAACCATCGCCGCGCATCCAAATTAAACGTTCGCCATGGGTGGGAACTAATTTGCGGTGGTTTAAAGGCGACTTATTGGACCTGATAAGCATTTGGTTATTATAAAGGCTAGAGCGGCGGCGTTCATGCGCACCGATCGAAATATTACCTTTATATTTATCCGCTAAATCCTGTAAAATTATCAAACGTTCGTCATTTTCGCGCACGGCATGTTTGAGCATTAATCTGTGCATCGCGCGCGTACCAGGGTGATTCCAGAGTGCTGCACCGCCAGCTTCATCCAGCCATATAGGATAACCGCCAAGAAAAGTTTCTCCAAAGGCCACGAGCTGTGCGCCTTGCTTAAAAGCTTCTTCGGCAAGCTTTGCTGCTTGCGCAATGCCGCCGCTAATATCTAGGGTGATAGGGGCGTCTTGGACAATGGCGGTATGATATAGATTTGACATAGAAACTCTATGCCAAATCTATAATTATATTTCTACTATTGATTATAATATTAGTTAATTTTATTGTCTAACGCACACCTAAATCAAAATTAGCACCGCTGCGTTGATGCTGAGCCATATCAGCACAATGCCAGATAATAAGAATATCGAAAATCTGATCACAACGCGATTATAAAGTGCTTGAATCAAGCTATGGACCACTCTTAGACCGACATAGGCCCATGCTAATGTTAAGTTTAATCCGCTACCTGCATCGATAATGGCAAGTGCTGCACAAAGCGCATAAAATAATGTAGGGTGTTCCATCAAATGATTGTAATTATGAGCAATCCATTGAACTTTTGGCGGTAAGACTTTGTCCAAATCGCTGCCTTTACCGCCGACCATATTGGCAGCATCAAGACCCTCGGCCTCACCCATAGCGGGCAGGCGCGTTGCATACATCCAAACCCACATGATCGATGACCACAGTATTAATGCGATCATCGGTGCTAAAATAGCTGTTCCTTCTGTCATAATATTCTCCTCCTAATGACAGATTGAGCTAAGGAGGTTAGATTGTCAATTGCAACCTATAATGATAGGATATTATTGACCTTGCTGAATAGAGACAACATTATGGCGATCTACATCATTGTGATGGCCATATAATGTATCCATAGGCTCGTCATGGACTATATATATTTCACCCGCTTCAAAGCCATTAAAGCCAGAACGCATGGCACATCCATAAGCCCCTAAGAGGCCAATCTCAATATAATCACCTGCTGCGATAGTCGCTGGCAAATGAAACGGTCCAGCCATATGGTCCATATCATCACAAGTTGGGCCATAAAAGCTATAAGGTTTTAAGTCAGTAGCATCTGAGGGCTTTGGCGTAATATACCTGACGGGAAAACGCCAACCAATATGCGTTGCATCGAATAATGCGCCATAGGCTCCATCATTTATATATAGTTCATCACCGCGCCGTTTTTCGACTTTTACAATTAAAGATGCATACTCGGCGCATAATGCGCGTCCTGGTTCGCACCATAATTCAGCGCTGTAACTAATTGGAAGGTCTTCAAAGCTGCGGTCAATGGTCTCAAAATAATGGGCCAATGAAGGGGGCTCCATACCAGGGTAAGAGGATGGAAATCCGCCGCCAACATTGATAATATCAACGGTAACAGATGCTTCGACTATGGCCGCCCGCACCAATTCCATGGCGTCACTAAATGCGGCAGGCGTCATGGCTTGGCTGCCAACATGGAAACAAATGCCTAATTGTACCGAACATTGACGAGCGGCCATTAATATATCAGCAACCTCATCAGCCTCTGCACCGAATTTAGCGGCCAAACTTATTTCTGCATATTTGCTAGAAACTCTGATGCGCACGCATAGATTTAGATCATCGGCATTATCAGTAGCGCGTTTGATTTTCTCTAGCTCTTCCATAGTGTCGAGCGAAAAGGTGCGTACGCCATGCTCAAAATAAGCTTCTTTGATCATCCTTTCCGACTTGACGGGGTGCATGAAACATAGAATTGCATCGGGTAACAGCGATTTGACCAAGCGCACTTCGCCAATGGATGCTACGTCAAAATGATGTATGCCTTCGTCCCAGAGAATCTGCAATAAATCAGGAGATGGATTTGCTTTGACCGCATAAAGGGATTTGCCGGGGAAATTATCGACAAAATAGCGCGCCGCACGCTTTGCAGCATGGGGACGGACCAAAGTTACGGATTCATCGGGCTGTATGGCTTTTATTAGAGCCTTAGCATCATTATAATTGTGCAACTCAAGGGACCTCCAATAATCGCGAAGTGATTGTTAAACTTGCCTTGCGGTTAAAGTCCCTTGGGGCGTTATAGATTCCCTCTAATTATGAGTTGCTTGGCTGTAAAGCTGAAAAAATGAAATTCATGGTATAAATATTATTAATGCGCCAATTATATGCATATATTATCAGCTTAATCGATCGCGAAATTCATGCCAATCAAATTGTCGAACGCATTTTAAAGCATCACTTTCGCTATCCCATAACCATATTGATGGCAGAGGCACGCCATTAAATGTGTTAGTTTTGACCATCGAGTAATGAGCCTGGTCCAGAAAAGCGATACGCTGGCCTATTTTTTGTGGGCCTACCACTTTATAATCGCCGATAATATCACCTGCGAGGCAGGATTGCCCGCCCAAACGAATAAGATTGCCATTATTAGATTCATGCAGCATGGCTGGGCGATAGGGGGCTTCAATGACATCGGGCATATGGCATGTCGCGCTAATATCGGTGATGCCGACTTTCATACCATTATCAAAAATATCCAATATTTCACCCACCAATATACCAGCATCTAGGGCAATGGCCTCGCCGGGTTCAAGATAGATTTGACAGCCTGTTTTGGCCTGTATTGTAATTAAAAATTCTACCAATGCTTCATGATCATAATCATCGCGCGTGATATGATGGCCACCACCAAAATTTAGCCACTTCAGTTTCTTATAATCAATATCTAATTTTGATTCTATAGCGTTCCATGTGCGTTCTAACGGTTCAAAACCCTGTTCGCATAATGTATGAAAATGAAGACCATCCATGCCTTTTAAATGTTCTTGCCGCAATTGATCGATTGGAAAACCAAGCCGCGAATGGGCTTGGCAGGGATCATATTTCTCGACTTCGCCCTCGCTATGCAGGGGATTGATGCGCAAGCCAACATCAATATTATCATCCAAAATATGTTTGAAGCGTTGATGCTGCATAGGCGTGTTAAAGATAATATGATCGGAGATTTGAATAATTTCTACCATATCTGCTTCTTTAAAGGCTGCGCAATAAGTGGAAATTTCGCCGCTATATTTATCTTTGGCTAACCGTGCTTCCCAGAGACCAGAGGTGCAGCATCCATCGAGAGTTTCGCTGATTAAGGGCGCTAACTCCCACATTGAAAAGGCTTTCATCGCGGATAATATTTTGACGCCGCTGCGCTTTTTAATATCTGCTAAAATTTCAAGGTTTTTACGGACTTTTACCGCATCAACCACAAAAGCAGGGCTATCGACGCCCGATAGATCAAAATGCGTAAATGCGCCTGGGTCACCTGCTTGTGTTTCCATCAATCAAAAATCCAATGGTCTCTCTAATTCTTTGATCTGCCAAGGCAAGCCATGACGGTTCAGCATATCCATAAAGGGATCGGGATCAAATTGTTCCATATTAAACACGCCATTACCTGACCATTGACCCGATACCAGCATCGCTGCGCCAATCATGGCGGGAACGCCCGTGGTATAGCTGACTGCTTGGTTACCTGTTTCGCGATACGCTTCTTCATGATCACATATATTGTTGATATATAATGTCTTTTCTTTTCTATCCTTGCCAAGGCCAGTTGCAATACAACCGATATTGGTTTTTCCCTTGGTGCTATTGCCTAATGATGCAGGTTCAGGAAGAACGGATTTTAAAAATTGTAGCGGGATAATTTCTTTGCCTTCATAGATGATGGGATCAATGCGCGTCATGCCTACATTTTGCAACACGGTAAGATGCTTGATATATTCATCGCCAAAGGTCATCCAGAATCTTATGCGGCCAATTTCGGGCAAATGGGTCTTAAGGCTCTCTATTTCCTCATGATACATGAGGTACATATTTTTCGGGCCAACGCCCTCAAAATCAAATTCTTGTTTAACCGACATAGGCGGTGTTTCGACCCAATCGCCATTACCGCCGTCTTTCTTTTCCCAGTGCCTTGCCACGGCGGTCACTTCGCGGATATTAATTTCTGGGTTAAAATTGGTGGCAAAGGCTTCGTCATTTTCGCCGCCATTACAGTCCAATATATCCAATGTATCAATGCGATCAAAATGATGTTTGCGTAAATAGGTGGTGAATACGCTGGTGACACCAGGGTCAAATCCGCTACCCAGTAGTGCGGTTAGCCCAGCGTGCTTGAACCTATCATGATAATCCCATTGCCAATGATATTCAAACTTTGCAACATCAAGCGGTTCATAATTCGCCGTATCCATATAATGTACGCCAGCGGCGAGGCAGGCCTCCATTATGTGCAAATCTTGATAAGGAAGGGCCAAATTTACGAGCAAATCAGGCTTTGTTTCGTTCAATAATTTCGTGGTTGCGGCCACATCGTCGGCATCAATTTGATAGCAATCAATTGTAACATCGTGGCGTTCCAATACCGATTCCGCAATCGCATGGCATTTGCTGATCGTTCGGCTTGCAATAGAGATTTTATCAAATAATCCATCTTCGGTAATTTGTAGTTGCGCCATTTTATGCGCCGCTACAGATGCTACGCCGCCAGCTCCGATGATTATTATATTGCCCATTACCATTCCAATCCTATTGCCGAAGATTCTCTATCACCCTATAAAGCGCTATGACATTAGAGCAAGATGCCGTTTCACACCTTTTAGACCCCAAACGTAAAGCGAGCCGAGAGGGTGTGTTGCGTGCTGCCGCAAAAATCGCAAAGATTTTGCCGCCAACGCCGCTATTACCGATTGAAATTGATGGGATGGAAATATTTTGCAAAGCTGAAAATCTCCAACCGATAGGGGCTTTCAAAATTCGTGGTGCATGGCATCGCTTGAGCGATTTGAATACTGAGGATAAAGCTAAGGGTGTCGTAGCTTATTCGAGCGGTAATCATGCGCAAGGCGTTGCTTGGGCTGCTAAGAAGCTTGACATTGCAGCGACTATTATCATGCCGCAAGATGCTCCAGCGGCAAAAATGGACAATACGGCGGCTTTGGGCGCTAAAATAATCACTTATGACCGGATGAACGAAAGCCGAGAGGAAATAGCAGGGCAGATTTCGAGCGATACAGGCGCGATCATCGTTCCTAGTTATGATGACCCTTGGATCATAGAGGGACAGGGCAGCACTATGATTGAAGCAGCCGCGCAATTACAGGCGATGAGGAGTGCTGATATATCCCATATTGTCGCCTGCTGTGGCGGCGGCGGTCTAGCGAGCGGCGGCATACTTGCACTTGCAAATGCACACATAACAATTGTTGAGCCTGATGGTTGGGACGATATGGGCAATTCATTGCGCGCGGGGCATATTATTCCTGTCAGTGATAATCCGCCCAATACCGCTTGTGATGCGCTGCAAACATTGCGCGTATCGGAAAGGACATTTGATATATTAAAGGAATGTAATGCCAATGCTGTTTCAGTATCAGAAGTAGAGGTAGAAAATGCTATGCGACTAGCTTATGACAAATTACGCTTAATAGTCGAACCAGGCGGAGCAGTGGCCTTGGCGGCGATATTAGGCGGTAAAGTCCATATTACCTCGAATATGGTGGTGACTTTATCGGGTGGTAATGTTGATGCTATCCAATATGTAAGGATGATTGGCAGTTAATTTAAGCCGCTTTTTTAAGTTCTAATTCCATTCTGCCCCAAATTTCTATCAGCGCTTTTGTAAGAGTTTCCATCATATTTTCGTCATGTTGTGGGCCAGGGGTAAAACGCAGCCGCTCTGTGCCGCGCGGTACGGTTGGATAATTGATCGGTTGAACATAAATGCCATATTCAGCAAGTAATATATCGCTAATTTTTTTTGCTTTTATGGGATCGCCAACCATTAATGGTACTATATGTGTATTGCTTATCATGACGGGCAGACCAGCATCTGAGAATTTCTCTTTCAGCGATTGCGCATTTTTTTGCTGTGCATCTCTTTCTTCATTGCTGCTCTTAAGATGCCTTACAGCAGCCAGAACACCAGCTGCTAGAACAGGGGATAAAGATGTTGTGAAGATAAAACCAGGGGCATAGCTACGCACGACATCGATAATATTCTGATCGGCGGCAATATAACCGCCCATCACGCCAAAGGCCTTGCCCAGTGTACCCTCTATAATAGTAACACGCTTTGCTACATCGTCACGTTCTGTAATACCACCACCATGTTTGCCATACATGCCGACCGCATGGACTTCATCGCAGTAAGTAATGGCGTTATATTTATCGGCCAGATCGCAAATGGCTTCAATAGGAGCCACATCGCCATCCATGGAATATACACTTTCAAAGGCGATTAATTTTGGGACATTAGCATCAGTGGCCGCTAATAATTCTTCGAGATGGTTTAGATCATTATGACGAAACACATGCTTAGGACAACCAGAGTTTCTTATTCCAGCAATCATGGAGGCATGATTTAATTCGTCGGAAAATATCTCGCAATTGGGTAATAATTTGGCCAAAGTCGATAGAGTGGCTTCATTGGAAACATAGCCTGACGTGAATAATAATGCACCATCTTTGCTGTGTAAGTCGGCCAATTCGCTTTCTAATTCAACATGGATATGGGTGTTGCCGCCAATATTGCGCGTGCCGCCAGAACCCGCGCCAACATCGTGAAGTGCATCTTCCATCGCTTCGATGACTTTGGGATGTTGGCCCATGCATAAATAATCATTAGAACACCAAACGGTTATTTCTTTTGGGCCATTATGCCCCGCAAAACAACGTGCATTGGGGAATTTCCCCTTATTGCGTAATATATCGATAAATACACGATAACGGCCTTCGCTGTGGAGACGATCAATGGCTTTATCAAAGATATGATCATAATTTAGAGTGGTATCATTCATATTATTAGCTCTGTTAAGACTCACAAATTTTGCACAACTATACTTCTTATGGTGCAATATAATATGGAATTCAACAATTGCTTATGTTTCAGCCGATAGATTTGGGGGAATCTATCGGCTGATATGTAGGTTATATGTAATGATAACCCCAACGAGACTAAAATATTTTTTCCAGTCGCATTGGCATTTGCTGTTATAGCAATGTTTTTGAGTAGGGATAATCTTTCATTGCTATGACGCGCAAGTCATAAGCATATTTCTTATATTTATCTAATTAATAAAAATACTAATAGTGATTGATTATTCCAATCAAAGGTAAATTGTTACAGCGTATAATTATTTATATAGAGCTATAATCTGTAAAACCGTAATCGTATAAGGAAGCTTTATAAACGCCTATATCATCCAATGGCCCACTGGTAATAAAATGATGATTAGCGCTACCATTAATAGGAGGAGGCGTGCCGCTATCTATTAATAATTTTTTTATTTGGCGCGCTATTCCATCTGCTCCGTGTAAAAAATAGATATTATCAGTAGCACTCTGCGATAATTCACTGATCAGCAGCGGAAAGTGAGTGCATCCTAGTATAATATAGTCAATTTTATCGCCATTATTCTGTGATGTAAGACCATGTATGGCAGAAGCGTAAATTGATTTATCTACAAATTCACCGCGCATTTTGGCTTCTGCGGCGCTTACGAGTTGGGGTGCAGCATGACGCAGCATGACACAATCACTGGCATGCGTATTTTCTAATCGATCAATATAGGGTTGTCTAATCGTAGCGTCAGTTCCCAGTAAACCAATTACGCCGCTTTTGGTTGCCAATGATGCGGGTTTAATAGCAGGCACAGTACCGACTATAGGTACATTTAGCGCTGCTCTAACATGTGATAAAGCGATAGTGCAGGCAGTATTACATGCAATTGTGATAAGGCTAGGTTTATAGCGTTCTGCCAAACGGCCCAATAAGGCGGGAACGCGCGATGCTATCTCGGCTTCGCTTTTTGTCCCATAAGGTGCGCCTGCATAATCTGCCACATATAAAAATTGTTGATGGGGCATTAGTTGAGCAGCGGCTTGCATCACCGACAGTCCGCCGATACCGCTGTCAAAAAATAATATTGGCGCATGTTTATTATTCATACTGTTTTCTCTAAGCCGCAAATATCTTATCGGCAAGTTTGATTTATCATAATGATTAAATGGTGAAACTCTTGCAGACAATCGATATTAACGATAGGCATGATGATGTTGTTTTGAAAGGCTAGAATATGAATTTTAATATTGCGGCACATTGGCCTTTTTTGCTTATTGGATATGCTATTGGCTCTATAGCATTTGGCATTGTTTTGACGCGCCTAACAGGTGCGGGAGATTTACGCGCAATTGGCTCGGGCAACATTGGTGCAACTAATGTACTTAGAACAGGGCGCAAGGGGCTAGCCGCAGCGACATTATTGTTAGACCTTTTAAAAGGGGCCGTAGCCGTTTGGATTGTGCAATTTATCGCGGATAATTATGATATTGGAAATGCACTGGACGCAGGTTTGATGGCGGCATTAGGAGCATTTTTAGGACATCTCTATCCCATATGGCTTAAATTTAAAGGAGGTAAGGGCGTTGCTACCTATGCTGGGATCGCATTAGCACTCTGTTGGCCAGTGGGATTATTATTTGCAGGATGTTGGATTGGGACATTGGCATTAGTGCGTCTTTCATCTTTGGCAGGATTATTAGCATCGCTAAGTGCGCCAATAGCGGCGCTCTATTTGGGTGGGCCTAAGATTGCTCTAATATTGGCACTTTGCACAATACTTACTTTTTGGCGACATCGTGAGAATATTGCTAGGCTGTTTTCTGGAAATGAACCAAAGGTTGGCAAGAGATGATAGCCAATGGGCTGAGTGATAATGAGGCATTTTCTAGGCTACGTCTCATTCGTTCGCAAAATATTGGCCCTATTACTTTTCGCCAATTATTAGGGCGGTTTGGTAGCGCGATAAAAGCGATTGAAGCCCTGCCTGAATTAGCATCACGCGGAAAAGGGCGCACTATCAGCTTGGCAGATCCTAAAAAAATAGAAGTTGAGATTGATAAATCGCATTCAATGGGCGCGCAAATGATATTTTTGGGTAGTGATGATTATCCTGCATTATTATCACAGATGGAATCAGCACCTGCTTGTTTGATTGCTTGCGGCAATAAAGAGTTATTACACAAGCCAATGGTAGCGATAGTAGGGGCACGCAATGCATCGGCTGCGGCGTGCCGATTTGCCCGAACATTATCTTATGAATTAAAAGAAAAAGGCTTTACTATTGTCTCAGGGCTCGCAAGAGGGATTGATACAGCCGTCCATATGGGAGCAGGCGGCGGTGGAACTGCGGCTGTTATTGCGGGTGGTATTAACATTGCCTACCCTCCTGAAAATGCGGAGTTACAAAATAATCTCGCCGATAAAGATATTGTCATCACTGAAGAAACCTATGACACAAAACCGATTGCGCGTCATTTTCCCAATCGCAATAGAATTATTGCTGGATTATCAATGGGTACTGTTGTTGTCGAGGCTGCGCCAAATTCAGGTTCTTTAATAACAGCACGTTTATCAGGGGAATTAGGGCGGGAAGTAATGGCTATCCCTGGTTCTCCATTAGACCCCAGATCGCGCGGATGTAATCAATTGATACGCAATGGAGCAAATTTGGTTCAGAGCGCGGATGATATTGCAGAATTATTAACAAGCTTCACGGGCCATGTGTCAGATGATAAATGGCGAAGTCTAAATGAAATTCAGCAAGATTGGACAATAGATAGTAATATTGAACCCAATGAGGATGAGAGAGATGATATTATCTCATTATTAGGTATGACATTTGTGTCGGTTGATGAATTGGTGCGGCAGTCATCATTGAGCACGGCGAACGTACAGATGATATTATTAGAACTAGAGCTAGCTGGTCGGCTTGAAAGAGCCGCTGGTGCAAAGGTTAAGATAATAAATTAAAACAAATTATAATAGGTTGAATTTGGGTAAATGATGACCAATATTCTGATGATTATATAACAAGGTAGAAAATTTAGACTTGAATTTTTACAATTTAGGGTGCAGCGGGTTGTCCATTAACTGCAATATTGCGCCATTTTTGCGTATCTAAAACAGAAAAGTATATGATAAATTATGCAATTAGTCATTGTTGAATCACCTGCAAAAGCTAAAACTATTGAAAAATATTTGGGGGGAGATTTCAAGGTTCTCGCCTCTTACGGCCATGTTAGAGACTTACCACCAAAAGACGGTTCGGTTGATCCTGATGATGGTTTTGCCATGAAATGGCAACCCTATGGTGATAAGGCCAAACAATTAAAAGCCATTGCCGATTTAGCTAAAACGGCTGATCGATTAATCTTGGCGACTGACCCAGATAGAGAAGGTGAAGCTATCAGCTGGCACGTAATGGAAGTTTTAAAAGCCAAAAAACGCTTGCCTGATGACGTGCAACGCGTCACATTCAACGCAATTACAAAAACGGCTGTAACAGAAGCTATGGCACAACCACGTGCGTTGGATGTGGATCTTATCGAAGCTTATCTGGCGCGCCGTGCCCTCGACTATTTGGTGGGATTCACGCTTTCTCCTGTGTTGTGGCGCAAATTACCAGGCGCAAAATCGGCTGGACGCGTGCAATCAGTAGCACTACGTCTCATTGTTGAGCGTGAGCGTGAGATTGAATCCTTCATTAGTGATGAATATTGGTCTATTACAGCGCAATTAGAGCATAAAGGACAGGAATTTCCATCGCGTCTCACCCATTATAACGGTGAGAAATTAGAAAAATTATCACTGGGTGATGAAAAAGCGGCTCAAGCTGCCATGGATGCCGTAAAAGATTCTAGCCTAGTGATTGATAGCGTAGAAACAAAACCAACTTCACGTAATCCGCAACCCCCCTTTACTACTTCGACTCTGCAGCAAGAAGCGGCGCGTAAATTGGGGTTTGCCGCTAGCCATACTATGCGCATCGCGCAGCAGCTTTATGAAGATGGTTCAATCACTTATATGCGTACCGATGGTGTTCAAATGGACCCGAGCGCTATATCGGATGCGCGCAAAGCCATATCAGATCGTTATGATGGCGGATATATCCCTGACAAACCGCGCATATACAAAAGCAAAGCCAAAAATGCGCAAGAGGCGCACGAGGCCATTCGCCCAACCAATTTTTCTATGGATAAAGCAGGCTCTGGCGATCATGGCAAATTATATGATCTCATATTCAAACGTGCGATGGCCAGTCAGATGAGCGCTGCGCGGTTGGAACGTACTGCGGTTGATTTTGTCGATGCGACAGGGCAATTGACGATGCGCTCTAATGGTCAGATTGTTATATTTCCTGGCTTTATGGCGCTTTACGAAGAGGGCCGCGATGATAGCAAGGGTGATGATGGTGCAATATTGCCGCCTATGTCTGTGGGTGAGAAGCCCGTTAAAAAACTTGTCGAAAAACATCAACATTTCACGCAACCTGCACCGCGCTATTCAGAAGCTAGTTTGGTAAAACGCCTCGAAGAATTAGGCATTGGCCGTCCGTCAACCTATGCAGCAACTTTGCAGGTTTTAAAAGATCGCAGCTATGTCCGTATCGAACAAAAGCGTTTCTTTGCAGAGGAATCAGGGCGTCTATTAACAGCATTTCTAGAACGTTTCTTTGAACGTTATGTAGCCTATGAATTTACGGCCGCTCTCGAAGATAAGCTTGATGAAGTGAGCGATGGTAAGGCTGAGTATAAAAAAGTGCTGGGTGATTTTTGGCATGACTTTAAACCAAAGACCGCTGAGGTTATGGAACAAAAGCCATCCGATATTACAGCGGAATTGGATAAATTTTTAAGTCCTTATCTCTTTCCTGAAACAGAGGGTGGCAGCGATCCGCGCATATGCCCCAAATGCGATGATGGTAAATTGGCGCTTCGCGGTGGCCGTTATGGTGCTTTTGTCGCTTGTAACAATTATCCAGATTGCAAATTCACGCGCAAATTTGGTCAAGCTGGTGGTTCTACGGATGATGGCGGTGAAGATATTGAATTGGGCGTTCATCCAGAGACAGATTTAATCATCATGCGCAAATCTGGCCGTTTTGGCCCATATGTGCAAATGGGCGAGGGTAAAGAAGCCAAACGTGCTTCTATTCCCAAAGATGTTTTGGCCGAAGATTTTGGTTTGGAATGGGCCTTAAAATTACTATCGCTGCCACGCATGATTGGCGAACATCCTGAAACCAGCAAAGAGATTAGTGCCGCCATTGGCCGCTATGGCCCTTACCTGCTTCATGATGGCAAATATGCTAAATTGGATAACACCAATGATGTTTTTGAAATTGGCATGAATGCTGCGGTGGCTAAAATTGCTGATGCGGCCAAAAACCCAGGTCGTGGCCGCGCAAAGGCTGAACCGCTTAAAATATTGGGCAAGCATCCGCGCAGCGAAGATGAAATTAAGCTTATGGATGGGCGCTATGGTCCTTATGTTACCGATGGTAATGTCAATGCGACTATTCCAAAGAGCATTGATAAAGATCAGTTGACGCTTGAGGAAGCAGCACAATTGATTGACGACCGTGCTGCTAAAGGCCCAGCCAAAAAACGCAAAAAAGCTGCTCCTAAAAAGAAGGCTGCTGCCAAGAAGCCTGCGAAAAAGGCACCTGCGAAAAAGAAAGCAGCCCCTAAAAAGCCTGTAGCTAAAAAATCAGCCGCAAAGAAAGCCAAAACAACAGAAGAATGATGAGATAGGGCATTTAGTTCTATTCCACCCAATCAAGGCCAATGTCATTATAAACGGCACGATCCTCATCCCAATTTTCTTTTACCTTTACATGGAGGTAAAGATGCACGCGCACTTGCATAAGTTCGGATAATTCTTTGCGCGCTGTTTCGCCGATTGATTTAATCATGGAGCCGCCTTTGCCCAAAATTATAGCGCGCTGGGTAGGGCGTTCGACCAATATTTGCTGGTGAATTTCAATAGAGCCATCTTCGCGTTCGCTATATTTTTCCGTTTCAACTGTGGATGCATAGGGTAACTCTTGATGCAATTGCCGATATAATTGTTCGCGCGTTATTTCAGACGCTAATAATCGCTCGCTAACATCGGATACTTGTTCTTCGGGGAAATGCCATGGACCTTCGGGCATTTGCGCTGCAAAGGCTGTCTTTAATTCTTCTAATCCATCGCCTGTTTGGGCGCTGATATAGAATATTTGGTCAAATTCTTGTGCCTTAATAATCTTGTCGGTGAGCAATAATAATTTATCTTTGCGGGCAATATCCACCTTATTGAGGATTAGCCATTTGGGCTCTTTACGATGCTCTAAAGTCTCTAAGACGCGCTCTACTTTTTCGCCTGCACCTGCACGTCCATCAACGACCACGGCAATAATATCTGCGTCGGTAGACCCATTTTTCGCAGCGGCCACCATAGCGCGGTCAAGCCTGCGGTTTGGATCAAAAATACCGGGTGTATCAATCAAAATTATCTGGGTATTTTCGTGCAGCGCTATGCCCATAATTTTGCTGCGCGTAGTTTGCGCTTTTGGGCTAGTGATGGCGACTTTTTGACCAACCAATGCATTAACCAATGTTGACTTTCCTGCGTTCGGCGCCCCAATTACGGCCACTGTGCCGCAATGCTGCTGCGTTTCATTCATATATGTTGTTCCAAAAATTTCGCAGCTGCCACCGTTTGCGCAGCTTGCTTGCTATTGGCTTGTGCTGTTACGCTATCATAGCCTTTGACAGTTACGGAAATTGTAAAGAGTGTTGCGTGCGGCGGGCCGCTTTTTTCAACCAATTCATAGACAGGCATTTTTCGATTATTGCTAGCGCACCATTCTTGTAAATCGGATTTAGGATGCTTAGCGATATTTTTTTCATTGCCGATTAAATCACCCCAATGTTTTTCAATAAATATGCGGCTAGCGACTAACCCTTGGTCTAAATAGAGCGCACCTATAAGCGATTCCATAATATCACCAAGGACATTATCACTCTCTCTTGCACCATCGTCACGGGCTTGTTTTCCCAATATGATATGTGGTTGAACTCCTATTTTACGGGCCACTTTTGCGCATGTTTTTCCTGATACCAATAGGTTTAATCTTTGGGAAAGGCTGCCTTCGGGTTCTTTGGGGAAGCGCTCATAAATATGCTGAGCAATAATTAACCCCAACACACGATCACCCAGAAATTCTAATCGTTGATAATCTTCTTCGCCCGTGCTTCCATGAGTGAAAGCACGTTTAAAGGGTGTGATATTTCTGGGTTTATATCCCAGCAATTGCTCTATAAATTTTTCAAACGTAAGTGTGTTCAAAAACCTTCCCCAATTCGGTTGAAGCGTGCAGCCGTGAACCAAGTCCATGGTAATAGCCATTGCGCCGATCCATCGGTAGAAAATACGGTGACCATGGCCTTACCAACCAAATTTTCTTGGGGTACAAGACCAATCGCGATTCCTGGTTCTGGACGACATCCAATTATTTTAGTCGTACCCTCTGCTGGGCAACGGCTATCTGCGCTTCTGTCTCTATTATCGCCCATTAGGAATAATTTCCCTTTTGGCACTTGATAAGCTTGTGTGTTGTCGAGAAGGTTGATGGGCGATAAATCCAATATTTCATATGTCACGCCATTGGGCAGCGTTTCGCGGTAACGCGGATAAAAACATTCTCGGCCACCATCCGCTGCATCGCGTTCAAACTCTGGCCTGTAGCAAGGTGCTTCTGGACGACCTGTGGCAACTGCGCTATCCAATAGTCCTTGGCTAACTGGGATTACAAAATCATCAATTCTCTCTTTTTTGATGGCCTTGCCATTGATGAATAGGACGCCGTTTTTCATTTGCACAATATCACCAGGCAAACCAATAACCCGTTTAATATAATCTTGACCACCCGTTAGTGGTGCTTTGAAAACAGCAACATCACCAACTTCTGGGGTTGATGCAAAAATACGTCCTGGAATCAATGGAGCGCTAAAAGGTAAGCTATTTTTAGAATAGCCATAAGACCATTTGGATACCAAAATATAATCACCAATAAGCAACCTAGGGTGCATAGATTCCGATGGGATATTGAATGGTGACACAATGAAACTGCGTAATATGAGCATGAATATTACCAGCTTTATGAGGAATTTGCCAAAGTCCAGCCACTCATCTATTTCACCATTATTGGCGTCATTTGTTGGTTTTACATCTATATTTTTTTTTGATGTTTCAGTCACAATAGAAATTCTCGATAAAATTTTGGTTTAACATTAGCTGGCTTTCTATAGAGCATTATGGCTATTGGCCATAACATATATGCTGTTGTGCATAATTTTGATAAATAATATTACTCTAGGAGTTCGTAATGCCAAATTGGAATGCCCTTAAATCATGTAACCATCACTCTATAGCGGATTTATTTGCATCAGATTCTCAACGCGTTACTAAAATGACAAAGGACATTGCTGGACTACGGATTGATATTAGCAAAACCCATTTGTCAGATGAAGAATTAGATATTTTTCAGGCTATAGCAAAGGAAATGGACCTATTGAGCAAGAGAAAAGCCCTATTATCGGGTGATATTATTAATCCGACAGAGGGACGCAGTGCGCTTCATATAGCCGAACGCGGTATAGGCGATGATCGGGCGGTTACAGAAGCCAAATTGCTACAAGGGCGTATGAAAGCTCTAATTGAGGCCATCGATGCAGGCGCTATGGGCGAAATTAAACATATATTACATGTCGGCATTGGCGGTAGTGCGCTTGGTCCAAAATTGCTTATGGATGCGTTGGGACGTGAAGATACCAAATATGATGTTGCGATTGTGTCGAACGTTGATGGTGCTGCCTTGTTAGAGGCCGTCAAAGATTTTGATCCACAAAAAACATTATTGGCTGTGGCATCGAAAACTTTTACCACCACCGAGACACTTATGAACGCACAAAGCGCTATGGATTGGATGCAAGAAGGAGGTGTTACGGACACGCTTGGCCGTGTCGTTGCCCTGACCGCGAATCCCGAAAAGGCGCTTGAATTTGGTGTTGATGAGAGCCGTATATTGCCTTTCAATGAAAATGTAGGGGGACGTTATTCGCTCTGGTGTTCAATTGGTTTTCCAGCCGCACTAGGTCTTGGTTGGGACGTGTATAGTGCAATATTAGACGGTGCATCGGCAATGGATGCCCATTTTGCCAATAGCGATATAGCCGAAAATGCTCCTGTTCTGGCAGCTTTTGCGGATCTCTATTATACACAGGTGAAAGGCGCACAGACGCGCGCTGTTTTTGCTTATGATGAGCGTTTGCGTCTCTTGCCTGATTATTTGCAGCAGCTTGAGATGGAATCCAATGGTAAATCTGTCACCTCAGAGGGAGCGCACATAGATTATGCATCTTCGCCAATTACATGGGGCGGCGTTGGTACCGATGCACAGCATGCTGTTTTTCAATTGCTGCACCAAGGGACGCATCTGATTCTCGTTGAGTTTATTGCCAGCAAAACACCTGGGCATGATTTTGATCCTGTGCATCATGAAACTTTGCTGACCAATTGTTTTGCGCAAGGGGCAGCACTGATGGCGGGCCGAGTCAATGATGATAAGGCTCGTTCTTATGCAGGTGACCGTCCTTCGACTACAATTTTGATAGAAGATGTAACGCCTGCTGCATTGGGTGCGCTGCTTGCTTATTATGAGCATCGGACATTTGTGAATGCAGTGATGCTGGGTATTAATCCCTTTGATCAATTTGGTGTTGAATTGGGCAAAGAAATTGCCAAGCAAATATCGCAAGATGGACCATCGGGCTTTGATCCATCGACAAGCGCGTTGATGAAAGCTGCATTTGAATAAATATTTATCCAATTTGCATTGTAATTATATTACCTTTGGTCGATATTTAACCGATTCAATTTTTACAAAAGACTATTTAAAATTATAAGGAAGAAAGAGCTATGTTTGATTATGATCTATTTGTCATTGGAGCAGGTTCTGGCGGCGTGAGAGCAGCGCGTATTTCCACATCACATGGCGCTAAAGTCGCCTTAGCAGAAGAATATCGCGTTGGTGGAACTTGCGTTATTCGGGGATGTGTTCCCAAAAAGATGCTATCTTATGGTGCGCATTTTGCAGAGGATCTTAGCGAAGCGGAGAGCTTTGGCTGGGATATTGAAAATCCCGTTTTTCATTGGGATCGTCTGCGTGATCTAGTGCAAAAAGACATTGATCGCCTTGAGGGATTATATGGTGAGACATTAGGCAGCCATGATGTCACCCTTATCAAGGAGCGCACAACGGTTATAGGTCCAAATGAAGTGCAGACCGCAAGTGGCCAAAAGATCACGGCTAAGACCATCTTGGTTTGCACAGGCGGATGGCCAGTTTCTGCATCCTGTGAAGGGGCGGAACATGCAATCACTTCGAATGAAATATTTCATTTAGAAGAGCAACCAAAACGATTGTTGGTTGTTGGCGGCGGCTATATTGCCAATGAATTTGCAGGTATATTTCATGCCTTTGGCAGCGAAGTCACGCTTGCTAATCGATCGGATGTATTATTGCGTAGCTATGATCAGGAAATTGTTGGCCGCTTGATTGAGATTAGCAAATCAAAACATATGAATTTACGGCTCAATGCCTCGCTGGAGAAAATTGAAAAATTAGATGGTGGTTCGCTCAAAGTCTCATTCAGCGATGGCGGTGATGCGGCGATATTTGATCAAGTATTGGTTGCAACAGGCCGAACGCCGAATAGTAAGGGACTTGGCCTAGAGGATGTCGGCGTTGCATTGGATAAATATGGTGCGATCAAGGTTGATGAATATAATCAATCCTCCGTATCGTCGATTTATGCCGTAGGTGACGTTACCAATCGGGTGCAACTAACGCCTGTTGCCATTCGTGAAGGCCATGCTTTTGCTGATACGGTTTTTGGGGGTAACCCGCGCACCATAAGCTATGATAATATTGCATCGGCGGTATTCTCTAGCCCGCCTATCGCGTCGGTTGGCATGACAGAAGAGCAGGCGCGCGATGAATATGGTGATAGCGTCAATGTCTATCGCAGCGATTTTAGGCCCATGAAAAATGTAGTTTCTGGACGGATGGAGCGCGGCCTTTATAAAATGGTGACTGCTGGTGATAATGAAAAGGTGGTGGGTATCCACATGATAGGTCCCGAATCGTCCGAGATTATCCAAGCTGCTGCTGTTTGCGTAGTAGCAGGCCTGACAAAGGCTGACTTTGATAATACGGTTGCGCTGCATCCGTCTATGGCAGAAGAATTGGTGCTTTTGAAATAAAGAGTTGCCGAATTTTAATTACGTGATTAAATTCTATTTAATCTAACCATGTCTGGGGATGCATATGAGCAAAATTGTTGAGCAGTTGGAAGAAAAACGTGAAGCTGCTCGAATGGGCGGCGGTCAAAAGCGTATCGATGCACAGCATAAAAAGGGCAAGCTAACGGCGCGCGAGCGTATTAATGTCTTGCTTGATGAAGGCAGTTTTGAAGAGTTTGACATGTATGTTGAACATGGTTGCGTTGATTTTGGTATGGAAGAAACCAAGATACTTGGTGATGGCGTTGTCACGGGCAGCGGTACAATTAATGGCCGCCTTATATATGTTTATAGCCAAGATTTCACAGTGTTTGGAGGATCACTATCTGAAAACCACGCCAAAAAAATCTGCAAATTAATGGACAATGCCATGAAAGTCGGTGCGCCCATTATCGGCATTAATGATAGCGGCGGTGCGCGTATCCAAGAAGGCGTGGCATCCTTGGGCGGCTATGCCGAGGTGTTTCAGCGTAATGTATTGGCATCGGGAGTTGTCCCGCAGATCAGCCTCATCATGGGGCCATGTGCGGGAGGAGCGGTTTATTCCCCAGCCATGACCGACTTTATCTTCATGGTCAAAGATAGCAGCTATATGTTTGTGACTGGCCCTGATGTGGTAAAGACCGTCACCAATGAAGTGGTAACGCAGGAGGAATTGGGCGGTGCAACCACGCATACGTCTAAATCGGGTGTGGCCGATAATGCTTATGATAATGATATAGAGGCTTTACTGGCGGCGCGTGATTTCTTTGATTTTCTACCAGAGAATAACCGGTCAGAGCATCCAGAGCGGCCCACAGGCGATGACGCGATGCGTGAAATTCCTAGCTTAGACACTATTATCCCCGATAATGCCAATCAACCTTATGATATGCATGAAATCATCAAAAAGACCGTTGATGAGGAAGATTTCTTTGAAGTGCAACCCGATCATGCGGGTAATATCATCATTGGATTTGGCCGTATTGAAGGGCGTACTGTGGGGATTATTGCCAATCAACCGATGGTTCTAGCAGGGTGTTTAGATATTAATGCGTCAAAAAAAGCAGGGCGCTTTGTGCGCTTTTGTGATGCGTTTGGAATACCCATTGTGACCTTTGTCGATGTGCCTGGGTTCTTGCCAGGTACTTCGCAAGAATATGGCGGGATTATAAAACATGGCGCGAAATTATTATTCGCTTACGGTGAAGCGACCGTACCCAAAATCACGATAATCACCAGAAAAGCTTATGGTGGGGCCTATGACGTCATGGCGTCTAAGCATTTGCGTGGTGATCTGAATTACGCATGGCCGAGCGCAGAAATTGCTGTGATGGGCGCAAAGGGCGCGGTGGAAATCATATTCCGCTCGGACATTGGCGATGATAAAAAAATTGCGGCGCGCACTGCCGAATATGAGGACCGCTTTGCCAATCCTTTCATTGCGGCGCAAAAAGGCTTTATCGATGATATCATCCATCCGCATAATACACGCAAACGTATCGCGCTTGGCCTTCGTAAATTACGCAATAAACAGTTAGAAAACCCATGGAAAAAACATGACAATATTCCGTTATAAATTGGACAATATCCCGTCATGAGGTGATAGAAATTAAATTTATGTCTGCTTTCATACTCATTCGTCACCCTGAACTTGTTTCAGGGTCTATTGAAATTAGAAAGTTACGTTGGTTTCATAAATGGATACTGAAACAGGTTCAGCATGACGATGGTGGAAGTGAGGGATGGCATTGAGCAGATTGCTTCGTTGCAATCGCAATGAACGATAATCAAGGTGTAAGTAGTAAATGATATTAAGAAGTGATTGAATAAAAGATAATGACGTTAGGGAATCATAACCATTTAAAATTTAACTTTGTCATTGCGAGGCCAAATTATTTTGGACGAAGCAATCTGCTATTCCTCAGTTTTATTCGTAACTATATAAGTGTATTTCAATGAAAAAACCCTGTGTCCATATTATGACGAATAAATGCAATGGAACATTATATACGGGTGTGACCTCTGCTTTACAACAGCGCGTTTGGCAACATAAAGAGGGTGTTGCGGATGGGTTTACCAAGAAATATCGCTGTAAAATATTGGTTTGGTATGAACAAGCGAGCACAATGGAATTAGCGATATTGCGTGAAAAGCAAATCAAAGGCGGGTCTAGGTCTAAAAAGATAGGCTTAATCGAAATGCTCAATCCGCAATGGCTGGATTTATATGGTGAGATTGTTCATGCGTGATATTGAGGGAGATTGCTTCGTTATACTCGCAATGACGATAGTGGGAATAGTAGAAGTAAGAATTGAAAAAGATTAGAACGATAAAATGAAGAATGTTAAGGATAAAATGTTGTGCCATCAGGATTAGTCGCTTTATTGGATGATGTTGCTGCTATTGCTAAGGTCGCAGCGGCCTCAATCGATGACATAGGCGCCGCCGCAGCGCGCGCTGGTACGAAAACCGCTGGCGTGGTGATTGATGATGCCGCGGTGACGCCAAGCTATGTTACGGGTTTTTCGCCTGCGCGTGAACTGCCTATGATTTGGCGTATAGCGCGCGGATCAATATTCAATAAAATGGTGATTTTGCTGCCGATAGCTGTTTTGCTTGGGCAATTTGCGCCATTTTTAATCCCGATTATCCTTATCATTGGTGGGCTTTTTCTCTGTTATGAGGCGGCGGAAAAGATATTGGAATTATTTCATGTTGATGAAACCAATGTACATGAAACCGCAGCATTAGATAGCGGGCCAGAGCGCGAAGAAGAAATGGTTAAGGGCGCGATCCGTACCGATTTGATATTGTCCGCAGAAATTATGGCGATTGCACTGTCTGAAGTGGCGGATGAAGTCTGGTGGCTGCAAGGGCTGGTTTTGGCATTAATCGGCCTGGTCATAACAGTCGTTGTTTATGGAACAGTGGCCGT
>CALDZL010000161.1 GCA_937944295.1 uncultured Sphingorhabdus sp. | reverse complement strand
CGGACAGGGTGAAAGCCATGACACATTCAAGGGAAATTTCGTCTTCGCGGAACTGGTCAAGGATTTCGGGAGCAACGCGTGCCAGTTTCAAACGGCGGCGTACCAGGCCTACTGTGACTCCGAATTTGATTGCGATTTCGTCTTCGCTTCGCCCTTCCGTGATCATCTGATTGAAGGCTTCAAACTGATCAGCAGGATGCATGGCTGCGCGCTGCATGTTTTCAGTTGTTGAGGTAATCGTTGCTTCTGCTTCATCTTCGATGAGGCAAGCGACGGGATGGTTCTTTGGAATGTCACCATTTTCTGCCAGTTGTTTAAGAGCTTTTAAGCGCCGGCCACCGGCATCGATGAGATATCCGCCTTTACCGTCTTCGTATCCAGCAAGGTTTTGTTTGACGCCATTTTCCCGAATGCTGGCAAGGAGTTCAGCATCGTCTGTTTCGGATGCTTTGACTTTGCGCACATTTTTGGGACTGAGTTCGAGCTTGTTAAGCGGGATCATTTGGATCACGGCAGCGTCTTTGGGCTGTCGCTCAGCTGTAGTTGCTGCCGGTTTTTTGGCACCAGATTTAGCGGCTTGCTTGGTAGTTTTGGATTTTGCGGTTGCTTTTGAAGTTGATCGAGCCATTTGGCTGGTCCTTTCGGGTTTTACCGGACCCGGATCAGACTCTCTCTAATCCTTCAAAGCCCGGCACCCGGGCTTCCCTCCCTCTCGCTCTTTCTTTTTTGGTTTTCGGTCGCTTCGCCAATTCAGTTCAACTGATAAGCATCAAATTGATCAGTAACGACATTTTTGCGCCTAAGGAATGCCGGATTGATGCTTTGGCGGTACGCAACTTCCTGATATGTTTCGAAGAAATAATGAATTGCGAATACATATCTAACTTTGGAATTTTTTGATTTGATCAATATCCCTGATAACTACGATGCTCTGCTTAAACTGTTTAAAACGCTCGACATTCCGACCGATGAGATTGGGTTTTACAATCACCGGTCTTTTATCCGTGCCGAGAGGAGGAATGTTTCCTTTATTGAACTCTATGCAGCTTTCGTGAGGCTTCGTTCGCGCGAGGCGAGCTACGACGACCATGTAAGAAAAACGGTTCCAATTGTTGCCAAGATACTTGCAGAAGAAATCCTTAGTGACGGTCAATTGGGAGCGTGTGTTGACGCTGCGCAGATCCTCAACAAGATTTTGGAAGAGCTTGGTATTTGGAGTTACAGCATCCAGGGTGCCATCAAAATTGACGCACCTGAACTACCCAATTCCACTCATTTTTGGTTATTCGATGAGAAGCCGATGCCGGGCCATGTTTGGGTTGTAGCGCCGCCCTATGAAATCATTGATGTGACTCTTAAAGCCCAACCTTATTCTCGAAACGAAGCAGAGCTTTTGCCTCAGTTTCTGATTTCTGAAGGTGGCAAGCGTGTTGAACCGAATGCGCTAGATTTCACCGAGCCGATGATGCTTGCAATGCAGCATAAGATGCTAGGCGGATCGCTGAGGAATGTTCACAAGCGTACAAATCCAGGAATGATGAGTGCTGTGAATTTTTTCCCCTCATGGGAATTGAAAGAAGGTTCCACACTTTTGCGATATGCAACGGGCGGTGTCAGTCTGTCCGATGCACCCAACTTGGCCGCCATTAAAAATCGTACTTGGAATGGTAGGTATGCAGTAGCTGTCTTAAATGACCTCATTTTGCCAGCCCTTGAAGCCGAAACGCACAAGGAGAACTGAATATGGGTACAGAGATTGCCCTTTCAGTAGGTGGGATGGATGTATCCTGGAGTAAGAACTCCATGGGCATTGATCATGGTCATCTATTCCAGAGTGATGATCAAAAACGGTTTCATTCTGATCAAATCAACTACGATCATTTCAAAGATCGCGACGATAGCGAACTGGCCGAAATGGAAATGGGGTTTGTTAAGCCCTTAGGTGATGTTTTACCCCGTCTCGAGCTACTTGGGTTTTCACTTAGCCAAGTAAAGCGGGATTTCGAACGAGCGACAGAAGACAGCAATGAAATGAAACAGATGTTGTCTGATCTCGAGACCCCTGTCAGCGGAGATAGTGTCGAATTTGAAACGTTCCTCGCATTCATTAGCGAATTTGCCATCAATGAACTAGATGACACAGCTCACTTTGATCGCGATGAAGAAGCCAATGCGGTGATACGTGGTCGATTTGGAAATCGGGATATCGTTGAGAAGCTGCCGCACTTTAATTCCTATGAAGATCATGCCTATTCCGAACGATCCTATTTTGGTGGATTGCTGGATTTTCTGCATCCTTATTCGATCTTGAGAGTTCTGGCTGAAAACTCGAATAATTTGGAAATACCGGTCACTTGGCAATACGGACCGCTTGTGACTGGTGGCTATGTGACTGAGGAAATATTTGTTCCGTCAGCAAGGCGGCAAGAGACGTTCTTGATCGCAACGGAAGGATCTTCAGACGCACATATATTGCGGCATGCTATTGAATTGCTACGCCCTGAAATGAGCGACTTTTTCCGCTTCATAGATATGAGTGAACGTCATCCGTTTCCAGGAACGGGTAATCTGCATAAATTTGCGGAAGGTTTGTCTAAGATCGATGTACACAATCAGCTGGTGCTGGTTTATGATAATGATGCCGAAGGGCGCGCCACATTCCAAAGAACGCAAGGGTTAAGTTTACCCAAAAATATGAGGGTAGCCATGTTGCCGAACTTACCTGCCTTTGAGAAGTTCCCAACGGTTGGTCCTGATGGAATGCGTGACATGGACATCAACGGGCGAGCAGCGGCCATAGAATGTTATTTGGATTTGTCGTCCACCAAAACACCCGAACCCAAAGTTAGATGGTCCTCCTACATCAAGGACGTTGAGGCCTATCAGGGGTCACTGGAAAACAAGACCCAGTTCATGAAATCCTTCATGAAACTTCGTGCCGATAAGCTTGCAGATAGCGATTACGATTTCAGCAAGATCAAATGCGTATTGGATATGTTGTATTGTGAGTGCGTATCGATTGCTGACAGCGCCTAGCGTTTAGCGCAAAGGATCGTTTCCCTTTATGGGCAAAGACCGCTTGCGGGCATTGTGAGGAGGGGCTGCAAGCCCCGAAGAGAAGAGCCTGGTCGGCATATATGCCGATGCGCCCGGATCAAACCTTATCACCAATTTCGTGTGCTAATTTGATATCAGGACATCTATAGATTGACTTTTGTGTGTTAATAGGTTATCTATAGATTATCTAAATGAACGAAAACGGTAATTGATTGATAGACTCATGAGCGTAAAAGACACAGCAAGGAGGCTTTACATTCGCATCATCGACGATGCGTCACAGCGATATATTGGCCACAAAAACCCCAATGAGGGCTGGCTGGCAACCATGCGCAAAGCTTTGGACATGTCCGGGCCACAACTGGCCAAACGAGCTGGTGTAACAAAGACTGCAATTTATCAGGCTGAACGTAAGGAAGTTTTAGGTGAAGTCACACTCAATCAGATGGAGAAGATGGCAACAGCCATGGGTGGCCGGTTTGTTTATTCTGTCATTCCAGATTCAGGTCATAAAGACATCCCGCATCAGTCGGAAGCAGTAATGGTCTCAGACTTGGTCCGCGCGCAAGCGCGGATGAAGGCTGAGGCCCTGATAGGACGCGTGTCGACGCATATGGGTTTGGAAAAGCAGGCATTGAGTGATGAACTGAACAAAGCAGAGATTGACCGTCTTGCGGAGAAGCTGGAACGCGAGATGCCATCAGACTTCTGGGAACGCAGTGATGTTTAAAGAGCCGGACGGCGCTACGCCACTTGGTCCAGACGAAATCCGGGGATTGAAGTTTAAGCACATCACAACGCGCGGGGAATTGGATGAACTGGAGCAAGCCAACATCCAAGAAGCGTTGCTATGGATCAACGGCAGGAAGCGCGGTGACATTCTTCAAGAAGAATTCGTTCGCACTCTTCATCGCAGAATGTTTGGCGGTGTTTGGGATTGGGCTGGAACGTTTCGCCAACGTGAAATGAACATAGGGATTGAACCCGTCCAGATCGCTCAGCAGCTGACGATACTATTGGGCAATGCCCGCTATTGGGCTGATGAACATGTCTTTGAGCCTTTGGAGGCGGCAGCCCGGTTTCATCATCGCATGGTGGAAATTCATCCCTTTTCTAATGGCAATGGTCGGCATGCCCGCATCGCAGCGGATATATTTCTCAAGCAATATTACGATCATGGGCCAATCGATTGGGCGAGAGGGCAAGATCTACAATTGCAAAACGATCACCGAGATCAGTATATCGCTTCGTTACAGGCAGCTGATGGTGGTAATTTTGAACCAATCTTGACTTTCGTTGGTGCGATTGAAGCACCACAATAGGGGAAAGATAAATGTGCGAACGTTTCACGATAAATACTTGGGCTGATTATGACAGGCGTAAGCCTCATCCTTACGGTTATAGCAAGTTGTAGATAGCAACTATTGCTTAGAACAGGGGTCAAACACATCAAACTCCCCAGAAATCTCTATTCTATCTCCAGATCGTATTTGGGCGTGTTTGGACGCTCCTCCTGGAATTTCGAGCACTGCGCGTACTGGTACGGATGAGGTAATCACCGTTGGATCATCGGGTTTTGCATTTGAATGAATTTCTACGATCACACCGCAGCGATCTACAAAGAGTATGTCGAGTGAGAAGCTGATATTCTTCATCCAGAATTGCGCGCGTCTGTCCTCGTCATAAACGAAGAGCATACCCTTATTTGCATCCAGACTATCACGGTTCATAAGCCCGCGCATTTGCGTCAGAGCATCCATAGCGACCTCAACCGAGTAATAAGCTGATGCGTGGTCTGTCTTGATGGTCAGATCGACAGGCTTACTATCGGCAGCGCTAAAGAGGCCAAAAAACAGGGCGAGGATAGCGAGTGTCGTGGTCATTGACCAATACCTTGATCAGCACCGTATTTGAAGACGCCATCTTTACCAAAGTTGTTTCGAAAGAGATTATAAGACGTTCTGAGCTCTTCCAAAGCTACGACACGTTCGCGATCAAGACAGTTGATGTAATCTTCCATGCCTTCGAGATAGCGCTGATGTTCGTCACGCGCGGTGTCATAGAGTGGGTCGGACTTTTCCAGTTTAAACTGGAAGGGTTCTTCTGGTGGAAAACAACTGCCCACCCCATCATAGAGGTTCACTCGTGTGAGGTCGCCAGCCACGACGGGATGAGTCTGGAGGATTGCTGCCAGCAGTGTGAGCCCAAATGCGCACCGCATCAAAACGTCCGTTGAGAGACGTATCCTGTTCCGTAATTGATCCGAAAGAGCGGTGATCTGAACTCATGGGCTGTGCCCGGTTCGATGGTGATGTTGAGTTCAAAATTCACGCGCGTTGCCGGTGATCGCTCATGATAGATGGTACGATCAATTTCATCGCCGTCCCGATTGGTGCGGATCCCGCCACCAGAGGTGTGGGTGTAACAGAATGTTATTTCCTGTCCGAAGCCCCGATCTTCTTCCTCACGCCGATAAAAGAGCGTTTTGCCTTCGGGACAATCGTAGGCCTCAGGACCTCGATGGAGGTATCGATATTGCACGTCATGGGCGGTATATTCAGAACCGTCCGACATTGCACAAAACCCAAACGGTGGAAGAGGTCTAGGCGAACGTGTAATCCGGTCAATCATGTAGGAGTAAGCGTCCCCACATCCTGCTGGAAACCCGCCAGCGAGACATAGGATGACTTTACAATCCATGTCGAAGGCATGGGCCTTGTCAGCGTTTGCTGTCAGGGCGCCGACGCTCAAAAGGCCAAGGGTCAAAAGGTATTTTGATTTAAACAGTTTACTCATATCGTTTCCTTTCCAGATCCGTCGCAGAACGGTTGGTTATTTGTGGCTGCGCCTTGCGTCATAGGCGGATGTGTCAATCCCGAGTGCCGAGAACAGCCGCTGCATTTCCGCATCGAATATCTCTTTTGAAACGCAGGCACGTTGGACGGGCGAGTAAAGCCCATCCTCACACTCAACGACGCTTGTCGTGCGGGCTGTCACGGGTGCAGTGGACGTTGTAATTTGAGCGGGTGCAAAGAGGCTATCGACTGTATTTGCAAGCAGCAATGTGGTGGCTGAGGCCACGATGGAAATCACAACGGTGCCGACAACGTTGATTTTGTATTCTAGCAAATTGCGAGTGCACATTTTTCCGCTCCAGAGTACTGGTTAGGGGATGGAGGCTTTCGGCCCGTCTGCTCTTATGGGCTGACACGCGCCAAGCCTATTTCTACGAGGAACTATAATTCACTTGAGAGTTAGAAAGGAGCAAAATCGTTTAATCCGACCAACCAATTTGCAACTGGCGTTAAGCGATTTTTATTCAGCGGCAGACTTAGTGATAGCGTTTTGAACCGCAGACCGATCCTTTCCAGGGGAAAGACATTGAGCAGCTTCAAGAACGGCTTCGGTGAGACCATGCAATGTGTGTGCAGTGAATTTATTGATATGCCAGTGAAGCCCGGACGCCAGGGAACTGCTGGGAACCAGCTCTACAAGCGCCCCGCTTTGAAGATGCTTTCGAGAAAGAAGGCAGGACGTCATCGCCCAGACTTTTCCGTCAAGACACATGTTGAGGATACCATGGACTGAGGGCAGGACATTGACGGGTGCAGTGCGAAATGCCCCCAAAACATCTGTCATCCAGTTTTGAAGCAGGGTTTCATCTTCCGCACTGCGCATGGCGGGTGCTCGGCTAAGGGCTTCACATGTTACTCCGTGAGGGAGATATTTGCTGATGAAATCCGGTGAGGCGGTTGCGCGATATTGGTGTTCTCCGACATAGAAGGAGTCAAAGCCTGGTATGGGGGAATTTGATGAAGAGAGTGCGCAGTGTATCCGCCCGTCGATCATATCCTGGACCGTGGTTGCAGAATCCCGAATTACAAGATCTAAAAAATATCGGTTGCTCTTTGAATACAGAGTGGAGATTACGGTTTTAAACCAGCTCGCGAGGCTATCGTCACAAACTCCGACTTTTATGGTGACGGGCTGAGAGTGAACGGCTTTGAAGAGATGGGTGTTTTCGGCCAGGAACTCCTGTTCCATCAATTGAACATTTTCTAGATGTCGACAGAGTGTATTTCCAAAATGAGTTGTTGTTACAGTGTCTCGGCAGACAACTACCCCTCCCAACCGTTCTTCGAGCAGTCGGAGGCGTTGGGAGATGTAGGATTTGCTAAAACCCAGGTTTAGTGCCGTACGTTCAAAATTACGTTCTCTCTCAACCGCGAGTAAAACTTCTAACAAGGGATAATCGAACATCCATGGGCTCCACACATTGATCTACAACAATGGATGAAAACCACACGCTTAGATAATAAATATTTATAAATATGATTTAGTAATAGTATACATAATTAATATAAGATTGAACTGTAAATATATGATATTATTAAAATTTTTATAATTAGGCATTATTTGATAAATAAATTTTCACGAAATTATTATCTTGTAATTATTCTATATAAATTACTTTTCAGGATTTAGTGTTAAATACTGTTACGTGTCATTGCTCTGCAAAGTCTTTAGTGAGGCTAGCTTGAGATTAAATCAAATGAATTTTGCCCTTAGGCGAGGAAAGCTTCCCTGATTGATTTTGTGATGGGCGTGAGTTCGTCGACCATGATGCCAGCGACATGCCAGTAGAGCGGTTTGGTGATGATCGTGTCGGGCAAAAGTTCCACGAGCGCACCTGATTGATAGGGATCACGCACAACATGTTCCGGTAGCACAGCCCAGCCGTTGCCCGTTACACACAGATCAACCTGATTGTTCAACTCCGGCATGCGGAAGCTGGTCAGCGCGACTGTGGCATCAAAACACTTGAGCATCCATTGATAACAAAGTTCATCATCGTCACTGCGCCGGATGCAGGCCGTCGCGGCAAGGCGTTCTAGGGTGACACCTTCGGGCATATGCTCTGCAATGTAGCCCGGGGTGGCCACAGCCAGATGATCAATCGTGCCCAGGTGATAGGATTTGTAGCCATGAATTGGCTTGCTCTGAGAGGAGAGGGCGGCAACAACGTCGCCATTGCGCATATGTTCAACCGTATGGTCCTGGTCCACAAGGATTACATTCAATGCCCATGGATCTTGTCGGTCGCGGCGTTCCATCCCATAGGCGTCCGAGAACCAGTCGAGCTGGCTCTCATTGTTGACAGCAATCTTAAGTGTCTGGTCTTGATCAGCAGGCTGGAGGGCATTGGATTTATGTTTGGCGATAAACTCTGTCTCCAGGGAGACAACCTTCTCGGCATAATCACAAAGAACACTGCCTGCTTGCGTCGGCCGGGTTGGTTTGCGCCGCAACAGCGGCACGCCCATGCGCTCTTCAAGCTTACGGATACGGCTCGCGACACCAATCGGAGACATGCCAAGTGTTTTGGCGGCCGCTTCAAAACTGCCTTCCTTTTGGACGGCTAACAGCGCCTCAAGATGCGTGTAATCAAGCAAACATATCTCCTATCGTTACAAGGTTTTAAGTGTTTCACTATTTTTTAAATATTCATCATCAAAGCTTTATGTTCCTCAATCGAAGTGCATTGCTAATAACAGATACAGAAGACAAGCTCATAGCCGCTGCTGCGATCATCGGGGATAGTAGCCAACCAGTTATTGGATACAAGATACCAGCGGCAATCGGCACGCCGGCCGCATTGTAGGCAAACGCAAAAAACAGATTTTGTTTTATGTTCAGAATTGTTGCATCCGCAAGTTTGCGAGCACGAACAATTCCGTTGAGATCACCTTTTACAAGCGTAATGCCTGCACTCTCAACTGCAACATCAGCGCCTGTGCCCATTGCAATTCCGACATCAGCAGCAGCCAAAGCTGGCGCGTCGTTCACGCCATCACCAGCCATTGCCACTGTCTGACCCTTTGCATGCAGTTCATCAACGAGCGCCTTTTTATCTTCAGGCAGAACATCGGCACGCACATCATCTATGCCAAGTTTTGCTGCAACCGATTTTGCTGTTCGAATATTATCGCCAGTCGCCATAATGATTTTTAAGCCAGCTCTGTGAAGCGCATCGATAGCTTCTTTTGTGGTTTCTTTGATAGGATCTGCAACAGCAATTAATCCAGCAAATTTACCATCGATTGACACATACATTGCCGTCTTGCCTTGATCCCTTAATGCATCTGCTTCAGCACTTAAAAGTGACACGTCGAGATCAAGCATTTCCATCATAGCCGGGTTTCCGAGAGAAACAGTCTGCTTTCCAATTTTTCCTTTTACACCTTTACCCGTTGTCGCTTGAAAGTCTTTTACCTTTGCAATCTTGATGCCTCGTCCTTCAGCACCAACAACAATTGCTTCGGCCAATGGGTGTTCGGATCCACGCTCAAGTGCTGCAGCCAAGGCAAGCACATCATCTTCCAAATATCCTTTAGTAGGAACTACGTCTGACAGTTTTGGACGCCCTTCAGTTAGCGTTCCAGTTTTATCAACAATCAGAGTATCTACTTTGGCAAATCGCTCCAAGGCTTCTGCGTCGCGGATCAGCACCCCTGCCTGCGCACCTTTGCCAGCTGCGGTCATGATGGACATTGGCGTTGCCAAGCCCATTGCACACGGACATGCAATAATTAAAACGGAAACTGCTGCAACAAGCGCATGTACTAGTGCTGGTTGCGGGCCAACCCATGCCCAAATGATGAATGCAAGTATGGCAACCAGAACGACTACAGGTACGAAGTATGATGCCACCTTGTCCACTTGGCCTTGAATAGGAGCCCGTGAACGTTGGGCCGTTGCAACCATATCAACGATACGAGACAACATTGTATCGCCGCCAACACGTTCAGCTTTTATGATAAGAGATCCCGAACCATTTAGGGTCCCTCCAGTGACAGTGGATTGCACGTCCTTTTCAACTGGCAGCGGTTCACCAGTAAGCATGCTCTCATCTATAGATGAATGACCTTCAAGTACGACGCCATCAATCGGTACACTTTCTCCGGGGCGAACTCTTAACTTATCACCTGCAAGAATGTTCTCAATAGGAACGTCTCGCTCACTTCCATCCGTATTCACGCGACGTGCCATTTTAGGGGCAAGGTCAAGTAAAGCACGAATAGCAGACCCAGTTCTCTCCCTGGCGCGCAACTCAAGAATTTGACCAAGAAAAACCAAGGCGATAATAACTGCTGCAGCTTCAAAATAGACAGGAACAGTTCCTTCCACTGTTTGGAAGGATGTTGGAAAATCTTCTGGAAATAGAGCTGCAATAACGCTATAGCCGTAAGCAGCACCTACACCCAACATTATAAGAGTCCACATATTCGGACTTCGGTTTAGAATGGAACTGTATCCACGCTTGAAAAATGGAATTGCTGCCCATAGTACAACTGGTGTGGCTAGCGCAAATTCAATATAAATTGTAAAGCTCTCACCAATCCAATCTCTTATGGGCAGCCCTATCAGAGGTCCCATAGTCAGTATCAATAGTGGTATTGCGCAGACTGAAGATATCCAAAAGCGACGAGTAAAATCGATCAATTCAGGGTTGGGCTCATCAGTTGAAATGCCCATCGGTTCAAGCGCCATACCACATATAGGACAATCAGCTGGATGATCTTCAATGATTTCAGGATGCATTGGACAAGTGTATAAAGTACCATCTGCTACGATTTCAGTGCGTTTTTTGTGAGAACCTGATATGTAAAATTCAGGGTCTGCTTCAAACTTGTCATGACATCCTTGTGAACAAAAATGGTAATTCTCATGGTCATGGGTCAATGTTGGTTTATCAGCATCAGCATCCACATTCATACCGCAAACAGGATCAATAAATGATTCTGATAAAAGGTCTTCTTTAATTGTCATTGTTATTCAACCTCTAGGATTTGGAAATATGAATATCAGCGGCGGCACTAATTACTTGGTTATTGAAGAGTAATTCGAATTGGATTATGTCTCCTGCTTTTACTGCTCGATTTAATCCGCTAAGCTCTACACGTATGTGAGAAGTATCTAGGTCTAGAGTTTCTTCTTCTAGGATAGTTAGAGAATCAACTCGGATGGAGCTCTTCCATGGCTGCTCCATTAAAATTTTTGCTTGGTTGAAATTTTCTGTTCTAATGCCAACTAGCGTAATTCCACTCTGCGATAAATTGGAAATTTTCATTTTGAGAAATGCTTTTGGTTTTTTGCTATCCGTCTCAACCCTTGCATTTTCAATAATTATACCGCCATATGTCTCGGTTTCTTCATCAGCGACTGCATAATTAATATTAAGGGCGATCAAGGCGACTGAAAACAAGCCCATAATAATGTTTTTAATTTTGGTTCTTAATGTTCTGATATTTGAAGACATGAATTCTATCCTTCGACCAAATGTTGATTTTTGAATAATATTATAATAAAGCTTCCAGTAACTGTAAGGTCAAGGATAATTTGAGATGAACATTAGTGAAGCGGCAAAACAATCAGGATTACCAAGCAAAACAATTCGCTATTATGAAGATATTGGAATTGTGAAACCTGACAGGGCAGGAAACGGATATCGATCATATTCAGACAATGATGTGCATCAACTAGCATTCGTTCAAAGGGCCCGTTCATTGGGGTTTACAATAGAGGAATGTAAACTTCTGCTCTCATTATACAGCAATGATCAAAGGGCTAGTGCAGATGTCAAACTTCTGGCACTTAACAAGATCGAGCAGATCGACCAAAAAATCCGAGAATTAAAGTCTCTTAAATCGACCCTTTCCAATCTCTCCAAGAATTGCCATGGCGACCAGAAACCAGATTGTCCGATATTAGAGGATTTAGCTAGTCACAGAAATTTGAAATAAACCTCTTGACCTTCCATTGGGCGGAAGGTTTATGTTGTAAGGTGGAACTATAAGGTAACACAGTTAATGTATCATGTCGTACAGACAATAGGAAAATTGTTGATTGTTATCGCTTTAATGGCGGTACCTTTTTCCATGTCTCATGCTGCATCAGTTGTTAACGCCGACCCAACAACACAAGAAGCTCATTCTGAGATGGTTCACATGGCTGAAAATCCCATACACACGAATGATATGGAGAGCCTCGATCATAATAACCATCAAAATCATGGCGACTCAGACTGCTGTTCAAGCATTTGTGGTGGCGCACTTACTGTTGAATTCTACAACACGCCTTTTGTTCTCAAACGTACAAAGAAGCAAATTTCTGGCGTTTTGGCTCTTGCGCCTGGCGAATGGGTAACCCCTCACAGACCTCCAAGTATCTAAAAATCAAACTCCTTCAAGGGAGGCGTATGTCTTCAGTCAACGCATGACTGGAGTAATTGTATAATTTTGATTTTGGGTATGAACAATGAACAAGAAAATTACAGGGGTACTGGCTCTATTTTTACTTACAGGCTGTTTGAATGAAACAGGCGATGGGCCAACAACTATCTTACCACTAAGCTCTCCAGTGGATGCTAAAAGTGGTATTAGGCATCAATCTCAGGGAAACATAATTGGAGAGTTCCATGAACGACGTCCAACAGATCCGGGTGAATGGCGTAAACTCAATGATGCGCAAACTAATGCATTGGAGAACTTACAATGAGTACTCCTTTATCAAAAAAGCTAATTCTATTAATAATGCCTCTTTTCATAACGGGTTGCTCGGCAACTGCAGCTATAGACGAAGAGTTTCTATCTAAAACCAAAACCCTTGGGTCTGTTCGGCATGAAGTAAAGCAAAAAACTGGCAAGCAAAGCGTATGGGTCCAAAACAGTAATCATGCTGCAGGTGTTGCAAAACGTGTTCATGGAATGATTCACAAAAAGACTATTAATGCTGATACTGCTGTTCAAGTTGCCCTGTTGAATAATAAAGATTTACAGGCTTCTTATGCGTCAATTGGTTTGTCCGCTACAGAGATTTGGCAACAGTCTTTACCAGAAAACCCGACTGTTTCAATTGAACTTCTGGGTATTGGTGCACCAGGATTAGGACTTCTAAGGTCGGTAGAGGGATGGGTTGCTAAAGATATTTTGCGAAGGCTTACGCATGATAAACGAGTTGCAATTGCTGAAACACGCTTTGATCAAGCCAAGAAACAAGCAGTTCTTGATACTTTACGTTTAGCAGCGCAAACGCGTACTGCATGGATTAATGCGGTTGCTGCATTTGAGACTGTTACCTATTTAAACCAAGCACAAGTCGCAGCAGATGCTTCTTCAGAATTAGCGCTCAAGCTGGGTCAAAGTGGTGCCATAACAAAAACTGCACAGGCACGAGAGCATGTATTCTATGCTGAATTGGCAGGGCAAAGAGCTGAGGCAAAACTTGCAGCTGCAATGGCAAAGGATCAACTTACAAGATTGATGGGACTTTGGGGTTCTGAAGTTACATACTTTGTTCCTGATAAATTGAGAGCATTGCCCAAAAAGCGAAAAAAGAAGGTTCATGTAGAAGCTGAAGCGCTTAAGCAACGCGTTGACTTGCAAGTTGCTAAGCTTGAACTGGAAGCGCTTGCTAAATCCTATGGCCTCACAAATGCTACGAGATATTTAACTGATCTGGGTATTCGAACTGGTGCAGAGATAGAGCGCGAACGTGAAGAGGGTGAAAGCGGGGTTAATGAAACTCTAGTTGGGCAAGTCGAGCTCGATTTCAATATACCGATATTTGACTCTGGCAAGGCTCGATTGAGACGTGCTGAGCTTAACTATATGCAGGCCGCCAACAGACTGGCAGCAATGGCAGTTAACGTACGCGCTGAGGCAAGAGGCGCATATGCGGTTTACAATGCACGTTATGATATCGCTCGCCATTACAAAAGGAACGTACTTCCACTGCGTAATATTATCGCAGAGCAAGCACTTCTGACCAATAACGGCATGATCACCAATACTTTTGAATTACTGCAAGATACGCGTGGGCGTCTGAATTCACTTATTCTATCTGCCGGTGCAAAACGTGATTTCTGGTTGGCTGATGCGGGTCTAACAGCTGCTGTTTTAAGTGGTGCTGGCGGAGGTGGCGGAGAAGCTGGTGCTGTTACTGTCGCTGAGGCTGGAGGTGCAGGACACTGATGCAATTCAATAATTTCAACATAAAAATCCAAATTTCTATCATACTCTTGAAAGGAGAACTCCAATGGTGAGTAGAAGAGATATATTAAGTGCGGGTGCTGCAGGTGCTGCTGCAAGCTTGGTCTCGACAAGTGCATGGTCTGCCACAACAAATCAATCACTGCCAGAGACACCTTTGAAGCGCACTTCAAAGACAGGTTCGCCTATCACACCAACTTCCGGACCCGATTATAATCCCGTCGTAACATTAAATGGTTGGACCCTGCCACACCGCATTAAGAACGGAGTTAAGGAATTCCATCTTGTTGCAGAGCCTGTTGAACGTGAACTTGCCGATGGAATGACTGCATATCTTTGGGGATATAACGGTCAATCAACTGGCCCTACAATAGAAGCAGTAGAAGGTGACAGAGTTCGAATTTTTGTTACCAATAAACTTCCTGAACACACCACCATTCACTGGCATGGGTTGATTTTACCGTCAGGCATGGATGGTGTTGGCGGTCTTTCTCATCCTGGCATTCCGCCGGGAAAAACCTTTGCCTATGAATTTGATCTCACTAAGAGTGGTACTTTCATGTATCACCCACATGCTGATGAGATGGTACAAATGGCAATGGGCATGATGGGCATGTTTATTGTGCACCCTAAAGACCCAAACTTCATGCGTGTTGATCGTGATTTTGTATTCCTAACCAATGCTTATGATATTGATCCGGGTACCTATGTTCCGCGTATTATGACCATGACGGACTTTAACCTTTGGACATGGAATAGTAGAATATTCCCGGACATAGATCCGCTAGTAATTTCACGAAATGACCGTGCAAGAGTACGTGTTGGCAATCTTACAATGACCAACCATCCAATTCACATGCATGGTTACGATTTTGAAGTCACTTGTACGGATGGTGGCTGGGTCCCTCCAGAAGCACGCTGGCCGGAAGTGTCAATCGATATACCAGTCGGAGGAATGAGAGCATTTGAATTCGATGCTGTTCATTTGGGAGATTGGGCAATCCACTGCCACAAATCTCATCACACGATGAATGCCATGGGACATGATGTTCAAACTTATATTGGTGCTGATAAATCTGGTGTCACCAAAAAAATACGACAACTTCAACCTGAGTACATGCCGATGAGTACGGCCGGCATGGCGGATATGGGAGTTATGGAAATGGAACTTCCTGACAATACCATTCCAATGATGACGGGATGGGGCAAGCACGGCCCGATTGAGATGGGCGGCATGTTCTCAGTCGTTAAAGTTCGCGAAGGCATCCAATCTGGAGATTACAGTGATCCGGGCTGGTATGAAAACCCTCCAGGAACGGAAGCTGCGGAATGGACTGGCGATCTTCCGGAAGCACCAATAATGAACAATGCTCAAACACATATTACTAAACTTGAAAATGGGAATAAAAAATCATGAAATATTTACTTTCAATTACAGCAGCATTGCTGATTTCTACTAATCTTTCATACGCTGCAGGCAGTCATAGTGGTGGTCATGATGAAGGTCATGGAGATAGTCATGCTGAAGGACATGGCGGAGATGATCATCATGGTGAAATGGCCGCCGGTAAGCCGGGTGAAGCCTCATCAGTCACACGCACCGTCGCGGTCAAGATGTATGAAACAGATGACGGACAAATGCTTTTCGAACCTAAAACCCTTTCCGTAAAGCATGGTGAAACAATTCGTTTTGCAATTACTAATGCTGGCGAGAATGAACATGAATTTGTTCTTGATAGTTATGAGAAAAACCAGGAGCACAAAGCTGTAATGGCAAAGTTCCCGGAAATGGAACATGACGATCCAAACTCAGTTCGCCTGGAAGAAGGTGAAAAAGGGGAAATAATCTGGAATTTTTCAAAGAATGGAGAATTCGAGTTCGCTTGTTTAATTCCTGGTCATTATGAATCTGGGATGAGGGGCGCACTCTCCGTAGCCTCACATTAAATTTGGTAAATCACATCGATTATTCAAAAGGAGAATTATGATGGAAATGTTTAAAAAACTTGCACTAGCGACCGCAATTTCAACAATGGCAATCACAGGTGCATTCGCAGAAGAATTCACAAAAGGTAAGATCAAGAAAGTGGATGATAAAAAAGGTAAGGTTTCCATTATCCATGAGCCGATTGAAAACCTTGGTATGCCTGCAATGACAATGGTGTTCAGAACTTCAACGGAAGAAATGCTGCAGCAATTAAAACCTGGTCAAGAAGTTGAATTCATTGCTGAGCGCGTGAATGGAAAGCTGACAGTGACGAAGATCAAAGAATAAAGCAACAAGAAGGGCTTAAACGTAGCCCTTCTTGTTTTCCAAAGAGACTCTCAGCCATATCCATGCTGAATACAAATTCAGTGAGGGTTGAACGATATTGCCAAATCATGGCTGCATGAAGGAACTCACATGATTGAATATATTAAGAAAATCGCTAGAAAATTTAAATATCCACCCCTTCATAAAATTGATACAGATATCTCATATGTAGACCTTGGTGATCATCCGGTAACTTTTCCGCTTCTTAATGAGACACCAAATAAGGCTCTGGTTTATTCATTTGGTGTAGGTGAGGATATTGGATTTGACAGAGCGGCGATTGATACCTTCAACTGCAAAATTCATGCGTTTGATCCAACACCCAAAAGCATTGAGTGGTTAAAAACTCAAACGCTCCCAGAAAATTTTATCTTCCATCAGATTGGTATTGGTGGTTCAGATGAGGAGGTAGAATTTTTCCCGCCGGAAAATCCTGACTATATTTCGTTTTCCATTAGTCCAAGTTCAGATAATAAAAATTCAGCACCAGTGAAATCCAAGGTAATGCGCCTGAAAAGCATCATTACACATATAAAAACTGATATTCCTGATGCAGTTCGAATGAATGTTGAGGGGTTTGAATATCCATTTGTTGAAGACTTCGTAAAATCAGATATCCGCCCACGGCAGCTCATAATTGAGTTTCATCATGGCTTATATAACATAAAAAAACAGCAGACATTAGAAGCAGTAAAAAAGCTCCACGAGATTGGATACAGAATATTCTATATCTCGGATCATAGCAGAGACTATGGATTTGTGTATGCGCCTGAAAAAGCATCGAATTGAAGAAGGATAAAGGCTACGCAAATGACGACTGTCAGTCTTGAACGAACTTTCGTAGAAACTGAAAAAAAAGGTGAACTTTTTGCATCTCTTGCACGTGTTATTATTGCAATGGTGATACTGTTTGCTGCATGGGTATCTCGTGGTGCTGGGCCAGCGGGGCATCCGTTATTCATAATTGCGGTACTTTATGCAGTAATGAGTCTCATTGGTGTTTTACTTGCATACAGTAAAGTTTTCCATCAAGCTATACCTTATGCATTTGTGGCCGTGGATATGACCGTTGTTGCTTTTGCGCTTACTATGTTGGCTCAAATGCATAAATTGAGTGTTTCACACGAATTTTCCCTACCGCTTTTTTCGCTATCATTTGTAATCTTGATCCATGCCTCTTTGAGATATCGACCAAGTCTTATCATTTTCAGTTTTCTGACATTCTTGATACTGTTATTCACCCTTCCAACTATCATGAATGTGCCGTTTGTAAGTAATGAATTGCTTCATAAGACGCATGGCCATGCGGTTGAGAAAGCATCTGCGCTTTTGCTACATGATATTGGATTTCTTCCGATCCTTTTTCTGGCCGCTTCAACCTTACTCTTATTCATGATAGTGAAACGAACGCGCATAATTACAGAACTCGCATTAAAAGACGCCCAAAAAGTAAGTCAGCTATCAAGGTTTTTTTCACCTAAAGTTGCTGAAACCCTTGGAACAACTGACTCAGAATTAGTCCAATCAGGAAAACGTCTGAATGTAGCGATCATATTCATTGATATACGCGGGTTTTCAAAACTTGCGGAAAACCTTTCACCAGAAGAAGTGGCAGAATTTTTATCTGCATTCAGGAAGAAGATTTGTGAAATCATCTTCAAGCATGAAGGAACGGTAGACAAATTTATTGGTGATGCAGTGCTTGCGGTCTTTGGTGCTATCGTGAATCATGATGATAGTGCGCAACGTGCATTAGAAGCCAGTATTGAAATCCGTGACGCGATCAAAGAATGGCATATATGTCGTGAACGTG
>CALDZL010000160.1 GCA_937944295.1 uncultured Sphingorhabdus sp. | reverse complement strand
AGATTATCGCTCGCCTTTAAAGGATCGGAGCAAAAGGGGAATGCAAACAGACCGCCTTTAGGGCGGTTTTTTAATGGTCATTGGGATCGTGGCGATGATGATATTTCCTATGAAAATGCTCTAAAAGAAGGCTATGAAAATAATGCGATAGTGCAACGATGCGTAAGGATATTATCCGATTCCTCTGGTAATACGCCTATCATTATTGGTTCAGAAGAGAAAGAGAGTATAACCGATCTGGTTTACAATGGTCAGCACGGCCAATCTTTGCTCGAAACTGTTGCATCGCACATCATTTTGCATGGCAATGCCTATATTCAATTGGTGATGGGCGATGATGATAGGCCTGCTGTGCTTTATCCACTGCGGCCTGATAGGGTAAATATCATTCCTGATAATCGCGGTTGGCCACGGCGCTATGAGTATAGGGTGGGTGAACAAATGGAGCATATTGATGCCTATGATGCGCTAGGACGGATGCAGATTATCCACATCAAAAGCTTTCACCCGAGCGATGATCATTATGGGTTAGGATGCCTGAGTGCTGCGGCACAATCAATCAGAGTGCATAATGCCGCAACGCGTTGGAACAAATCAATCTTGGAAAATGCAGCACGACCATCGGGGGCGCTGGTTTATGATGGTGGCGATAATGCTGTACCACTGTCTGATGTGCAATTTGATCGCTTGCTCCATGAGATGGAGAGCAGTTTTAGCGGCAGCAATAATGCAGGCCGTCCAATGTTGCTGGAGGGCGGGTTGAAGTGGCAGGCGATGAGCCTATCGCCGGCTGATATGGATTTTGTTGAATTAAAGGCAACAGCGGCGCGGGACATTGCGCTAGCTTTTGGTGTGCCGCCGATGCTGCTCGGCATTCCAGGCGATAATAGTTATGCCAATTATAGGGAGGCCAATCGGGCGCTTTGGCGGCTAACTATATTGCCATTGATGGGCAAAATATTATCGGCATTGCAGCATGGTTTGTCATCGGGCGCGCTGCCTTGGTTTGACGATATAATGCTCTCGGTCGATCTCGACCAAGTGAGTGCCTTATCAGAAGATCGTGAGCGATTATGGTCGCAAATATCGGCGGCTGATTTTTTAAGTGATGCTGAAAAAAGAGAATTTCTTGGCTTAGATAATTTAGGAATAAATAGTGAACAATGATGAAATGCTCGCGCGTTTATTGGCGCAAGCGCAAAAAGAACAAGGCGATATGGTGACGCTGCGCGCTATTGTCGAAGAATCAAGCGACATAGGGGCGGAACGTGTTCTCAAAAAATTGGGACTATCAGAGGAAAATGCCAAAGAAGATTTGGCTGAGCTGCGCGAATTATTACAAGCATGGCGTGATGCTAAATCAAGCGCCACGAAGGCGATCATTACATGGAGCGTAAGGGCGCTCTTGGCGCTATTACTGCTTGGTATTGCGGTGCGCTTGGGCTTTGGGGCGAGCCTGTCATGAGTGTTAGATTAGCGGGCTATGCCGCAGTTTTTGATCGTATCGATAAAGGCGGCGATATTATTCGCCGAAGCGCCTTTGATAATCTGAATATCAATATTCCCCTTTTGTGGCAGCACGACCCCGATCAAAAAATTGGCGATATTGAATATATGCAAGTCGATAAACGGGGTTTGCGGGTTATTGCTGCGCTGCATTCTCCCGATCATGATGCGGCAAAATTATTGCGCAGTGGCACAGTTCGGGGGCTTTCTTTTGGTTATCGCGTGCAGGATTCTATTGGCTCAAAACCACGCGAATTATTGGCGCTTGATGTCGCAGAAATCAGTTTGGTTACATTTCCTATGCAGCCGCTGGCGAGGGTGCATATGGTGCAATGACAGTCGCCAAATCATCCTCAAATATAGGAGAAGTAGCTCCTGAATTTAAGACGAAAATGAAAGGTAAATTATATATGGATACCCCCAAAAGTATGAAATTAGAGACAAAGGTTGATGCCATGGAAGCATCATTTGATGCGGTGATTGCCGCCGAAGATATGGCTGTCATGGCAGATGAGCAAGAAGTGCAAAAGACACAGATTAAGGCTTTGCGCAGCGATGTCGATACTACCAAGGCCGATGTGAAAATCTTAAAAGGGCAAATGGCGCAAGTTTCAAGCGCAGCGGCACGCCCTGCGCTAGAGAGCGGTGAAAAAGGCATAAAAAATAATGCTAATGTCCGTGCTTTTGTCGATGGTTATTTACGCCGTGGTCAAGAAAATGAGATGAAAAGTTTTTCGGGCATAAGCGCATCGGATGGCGGTTTTGCTGTGCCGCAACAAATTGATGCAATGATTGGCAAAACATTAACCGATATTTCGCCCATTCGTTCGATCGCCACTGTGGTGCAAACGGGAACTGCTGGATACCGTAAATTGGTAACCGATGGCGGCACGCCTTCTGGTTGGGTGAGCGAAGTGCAAAGCCGTCCAGAAACCGATACGCCGAACTTTAACGAAATCGCACCGCCAACGGGCGAGCTATATGCCAATCCTGCAGCATCGCAGGCGATGCTTGATGATGCAGCCTTTGATGTACAAAGCTGGCTTGCCGATGAAATTGCGCGCGAATTTGCCCGCGCTGAAGGCAGTGCCTTTGTAATGGGTAGCGGCGTCAATCAACCCAAAGGCTTTTTGAATAGCCCCGTTAGTAATGAAGATGATGCGCTTCGTGATTTTGGCACGCTGCAATATGTCGCCAGCGGTAGCGATGGTGATTTTGGTAGCGATAATCCAGAAGATCAAATCATTGATTTGGTACATAGCCTGCGTGCTTCTTATCGTCAGGGTGCAGCTTTTGTAATGAACAGCAGCACATTGGCCCATATCCGCAAATTTAAAACCAGCGATGGTGCATTTTTGTGGCAACCCTCTTTGGCCTCTGGTCAGCCTGATACATTGCTGGGTTATCCTGTGGTCGAAGCGCAAGATATGCCTGATGTGAGCGCAGATAGCCTCTCTATTGCTTTTGGTAATTTTAGAGCAGGCTATTTGATTGCCGAACGCAAAGCCACGCAAATATTGCGCGATCCTTTCACCAATAAACCCTTTGTGCATTTTTATGCCACCAAACGCATTGGCGGACAGGTGATGAATAGCGAAGCGATTAAAGTGCTGAAATTCTCAGCAGGTTAAACCAAACCATCATCACAACAATATTCA
>CALDZL010000159.1 GCA_937944295.1 uncultured Sphingorhabdus sp. | reverse complement strand
TTTGAACATAATGCGCTATTGTGCTGGGCTTTACGCACAATAGGCTTTGATGTGCAGCCTTTGTTGGCACGAGTCTGGCTGTTTGCTACCGAAACACCACCCAAAACGCACACGCTTAATTTGGTGACGATCAATGGCGATGAATGGATTGCCGATGCGGGTTTCGGCAGCAGCTATTGCCCGCCTATGCCGCTGCACGAGGGCGCATGCGTTAAGGGAGCAGATGGCGCTGAGCATCGTTTGGTCATTGATCCCAATCATGGTTGGATGATGCAGATTAAGTTGGCGGGGCAGAGCGCATTTAAAAATGAATTTAGCTTCACCTTGGAGAGGGTGGCGGATTTGGATTTGGCCATGTCCAACCATTGGACAGCGACATCGCCGCAATCGCGTTTCCTTAAAAGCGTGATTGTCAATATTGCGGTTCCAAATGGCATGATCCATTTGAACAATGAGGTGCTGAAAATCACCACTAGTGATCAGTCTGAGGAGCATAGTTTAACTGATGATGTGGAGCTACAACAGGCATTGCACGATCATTTCGGCATCGAAATGAGTATGGATGATGTAAAGGCGTTACATGCATTTAAATAGGGTTTTTGATTATATTATCCGCTGGTAATTTTTGATAGTCCGCCATAATAGAGGCCTATGACACCAAAAGACATAAAATTAGCCGAACGTTTGGCCGATGCGGCGGGCCATGCCATTCGTCCTTTTTTTCGTAATAGCTTTGATAGCGAAACCAAAGGTGACGCATCACCTGTGACTGAGGCCGATCGCGCCGCTGAACAGGCGATCCGCGATATATTAGATGCTGAATGCCCTAATGATGCGATTATCGGTGAAGAATTTGGCACCAAAAAAGGCGATAATAAGCGTACTTGGGTGCTTGATCCTATTGATGGCACGATCAGCTTTATGGCAGGGCGTCCGATATTTGGCACACTCATTGCCCTAATGCATGAAGGTTGGCCCGTGATGGGTGTGCTTGATCAATGCATAGCGAATGAGCGTTGGGTGGGCGTTACAGGGCGCGAAACGACGCTCAATGGCATGCCCGTAAAAACGCGTCCGTGCCGAGACTTATCCGATGCTGTGCTGGCATCCTCTGCTCCGCAATATTTTGACGATCATAGCGCTCAGCATTTTATGGCGCTGGCGGAAAAAACATCAAAACGCGTTGTGTGGGGCGGCGATTGTTATAATTATGCGCTGCTGGCCAGCGGGCATATCGATATTGTCGTGGAGAGCGGTTTAAAACTACATGATATGGCAGCATTGGTGCCGATTGTCGAAGGTGCAGGCGGTTTGATGTGTGATTGGAATGGTGAGCCATTGCACGAAGGCAGCGAAAAAGATGGCGGGCATGTAATTGCTCTGGGCGATCCTGCGCGTCTCGAAGATGTTTTGGAGGGCCTAGCCTGCCATCATTGATGATTATTTAAGAAATTGTTCAGTAAGTACTTTATACTAAGGGATTTAGAAATATTACAAAATATATTACATTTTCATTGAAAAGTAGGATATTTCCCACTAATCTTACGATATTCGTAATTGGTTAATCATTATTTCTTATGATGCAAATTAGTCTAAAATTAAATTATAGGGGCTAAATCTATGACACATGAGCAACGTAATCAAAAGATTCTTGATACTATTAAGCGTGAAACCAAAAAAGCTCTAGAATCTAAAGAATATGCTCGGAAAATGCTTATTAAAGAAGGCATATATAACGAGGAAGGCCAGCTTATGCCTGAGTTTGGTGGAGAGGCCGCTCTTTCGGCTTGAGCAGGTTAGCGACATTATTTGTTTTAGGTTATCATGGTTGTGATGCCGACGTTGCTTAAAGAGCCGTAATAGAAGGCTATGCAATACTCCAAAGTGATAGAGATTATGACTGGCTAGGGCCTGGTGCATATTTTTGGGAATCTGATCCACATCGTGCACATGAATGGGCGCAATGGAAAAAAAAGAGAGGCGATTATAAAAACCCTACCGTAATTGGTGCAGTTATTGATTTGAGGCATTGTTTGGATTTAACAAACCGTGAGGATGTCAAGTTATTACGTAGCGCTCATGATTCATTTATCAGTTTCCAAAAACAGACAGACTTCCCCGTTCCAGAGAATAAAAATCCTGGCAGTAGTGAAAATGGTGACAGAGTATTGAGGTTTTTAGATTGTGCTGTTTTTCGGCATCTTCATAAAACAATTGATCTTCTTGCTGAAAGAGAACCAGATTTCAACGTATTTGATACAGTTCGTGGCATGTTTGTAGAAGGTGAACCAATTTATGATGGAAGCGGTATATATAAAAAGCCATGTTCAAATAGCAGTAAGAAATACTGATTGTATCAAGGGTATATTTTATCCACCAGAATTTAGCTAAATTTACTCTTCCCTAGCAATTCCCTCGAATCACGTTGATGCGCTAATTCTTACACTTATACCCTCGTCATGCTGAACTTGGTTCCGCGTCTATCAAGCGGTATAAATTAATCGCAAAAGACCCTAAGACGATTTAAGGGCGATGGGGTGTATGGAGATTAGGCGTTCATTGTTAGTAAGCGCCCATAGTTAGAGTGATGAGAGCGCATGTTTTATAAATATTTTCGATAATATTGACTCTATAATGTACCATCTTACTGATAATTCATCGTTATAATAACATCATTAAACATTTATTAACCATTAATCTTTATTAACCATATTATAGATATGGAGATATGTTATGAGAAGTAAATTATTATTATCGATCGCAGCCTTAGTTGTGGGTACATCCTTTAACAGCCTTTATGCTGAAGATGCGGCATCAGAAGCGAGTAATTTATACTATACAACTTTCATCATTCAATCGGGTGATACGGTGTTTACTGTACCAAATTTAGAGGCTGTCGAAGGCGCAACAGCTGTGATTGAAAAAGATACCAAATTTGGTTCTATCAAAATGGATGTAACGCCGCGCGCTAATGGTGATCAAGTGGGTGTACAATGGAATATGACTTTGTCCGATCATGGCGGCAGTAAAAATTATCAATCATCAACCAATGTGGTTGCCGATTATCATCAGGCCATCAATCTAACCGATATTGCACCGATCAAGGCGGACAAGCCATTTTCCGATGTTTCTGTTACCATGCAAGTGACGCCATATTTGAACTGATTTTTTTGTATTATATCATAATAAGCGGGCCGAGCATTATCGGCCCTCTTTATATCTGCAATATTATAATGTGCAGATTGCAATATGCTCTATTTTCATAGCTGGCGCGTTTTAATCTACTATCAGGCTCTTTCCATCAAGCGATAGAAATAGAACCAAAATAAGTTATTTGCGAGAATTTCTTTGAGCATGTTAGCCTTAATTTACATATGTTATAACAAATATTTAACCAATCATTAACTATATCCATTTACCTTTATATCATATTATAAAGGAGCATAAGTGATGAAATATATAATGGGTATTGGCGCGGTTATTTTGGGCCTATTTTGGTATAGTGCATCCTATGCGAGTAATGACGAAGGGCAATATAGCCTATCATTACTGATCCGCGATGGGGATATTGTCATCGCTAGACCTTCTGTGAAAATAAATGCAGGTGAAGACGCACAATTTGAGATTTATGATGGCCATGGCTATGCCTTTGATATGTATGCAAAGCTGCTTGAGGGAGGTGATAGTGCGAATATAGGTTGGGATATAGAATTTAGAGACCCTAACAATAGAGCTATGCCAAAAATCGCTATGCGCGAGAGGGCTGCTATTGCTTTTAATCAAGAAGTTATGATTGTTGGCGGTATACCGCGTAATTCATTATCCCAAAATCGCGATTACAGTGTGACCATGACGCTCAATAAAGATATTTCCTGAACTGATTATAGGTGAATTTTCTATTCTGTCGATTTGGTGCAATTCACTGTAATCAAGATATATCTGTACCTTTGACCTATCAAGTCTCTTGCAATATCTGCGAATCTTGCTAATGCGCTTTCTCCTAGTGATGCTCTGGCCAGTGTGGGCTGCCACCAGCGTCCGTTAAAGGAAGACTTTTTGTTTCACATGGGGTGAAACAGGCTGCACCAGCCTTCTCCTCCACCCAGCCACCCGACAGGTTAAACTCTGGGTGCGCTGGGTGGGGGAGAGGGCCGGAGCGGTTAATAATTTGAAAGGAATCCCAAATGCCCAAGCTAAAGACCAAAAGTGGTGTGAAGAAACGCTTCAAAATCACCGCAACAGGCAAAGTGAAGCACGGCGTAGCCGGCAAGCGTCACCGCCTTATCAGCCATAATGGCAAATATATTCGTCAAAATCGTGGTACCAGCGTCGCCGCTGATGCAGATGCGCGCACCATCAAAAAATGGGCGCCTTACGGTTTATAATTTTTGCTGTTTGAGATTTCTCGCAGCATTTAAAGAGATAGAAGGATATAGATAATGGCACGTGTCAAACGGGGTGTTACAACCCGAGCAAAACATAAAAAAATATTAGAACAGGCAAAAGGTTATTATGGCCGCCGCAAAAACACCATCCGTATCGCCCGTCAGGCGGTTGAGAAGGCTGGTCAATATGCGTATCGCGATCGTAAGGTTAAGAAACGCACATTTCGCGGTCTATGGATTCAACGTATTAACGCGGCAACGCGCGCAGAAGGCCTTAACTATGGCCAATTCATGCATGGTTTAAAATTGGCAGGTGTTGATTTGGACCGTAAAGTTCTAGCTGATTTGGCAATGAATGAAGGCGAAGTGTTTAAAGGCATTATCAAACAAGCGCAGGATGCTCTCAACGCAAAGTAAGCAATGAGTTAGTGAAATTCAAAAGCGCCGAGGTGAAAACTTTCGGCGCTTTTTTCTTGGCAATTGCGATCATCATTGCTTTAGAAGACATAAGGAAAATCGGGCCTTAAATTATGAGGCGAGGAAATATAAATGAGCGACATTGAAAATATTCAAAATACCTATTTGGCAAAGGTGGAAGCGGCAGCTGATATAGAGAGCTTAGATGCTATTCGTGTGGCAGCCATTGGTAAAAAAGGCGAGATTAGCCTGCTGCTCAAAACTTTGGGCAAGATGACGCCCGAAGAGCGCAATGTGCAAGGGCCGATTATAAATGGTGCGCGCACTATGATCGCCGATGCTATCGCTGCGCGCAAAGAGGCCTTGGAAACAGCCGCTCTTAATGAACGCCTTACAAGCGAACGGCTGGATATGAGCTTGCCTGCACCGCAAAGTCACAGCGGCAGCGTACATCCCGTGAGCCAAGTGATGGATGAGCTGACCGAGATATTTGCTGACCTTGGTTTTGCCGTAGCGCAAGGGCCAGAGGTTGAGGATGACTGGCGCAATTTCACCGCGCTTAATATTCCTGAAACGCACCCCGCGCGCGCTATGCATGATACATTTTATTTCCCCGATAAAGATGCACAGGAGCGCGAAATGTTGCTGCGCACCCATACATCGCCCGTGCAAATTCGCACGATGATGGAGGTCGCCAAACGCACAGAAGGCAAAGGCGAACCGATCCGCATCATTGCCCCAGGCCGCACCTATCGCAGCGATAGCGATGCCACGCATACACCAATGTTCCATCAGGTTGAGGGGCTTGTGATTGATAAGGCTATTCATATGGGACATTTGAAATGGACGCTTGAAACCTTTGTCCGTGCTTTCTTTGAGCGCGATGATATTGAACTGCGCCTGCGGCCTAGCTATTTCCCATTTACCGAGCCATCAGCAGAAGTGGATGTTGGTTTCTCGGTTGAGAAAGGCAAGCGTATCATTGGCGGTGATCGCCAAGGTAAAGAAGGTGGTGAAAATGGCGGTTGGATGGAAATTCTTGGCAGCGGTATGGTAAATCCGAAAGTGATTGAAAATTGCGGTCTTGATCCTAATGAATGGCAAGGCTTTGCCTTTGGATGTGGTATCGATCGTCTGGCGATGCTCAAATATGGCATGGATGATTTGCGGGCATTTTTTGACGGCGATCTGCGTTGGGCGCGGCATTATGGCTTTGATGCGCATGATGTGCCGACCTTATCGGGTGGATTAAGCGGCAAAGGAGCAGCGGCATGAAGTTCACATTAAGCTGGCTCAAAGAGCATCTCGACACCGATGCAAGCCTAAGCGAAATCACCGAAAAATTAACCGCTATAGGTTTGGAATTAGAAGGCATTGAAAATCCAGCGGATGCGATGCGTCCCTTTACCGTGGCCAAAATCATATCGGCGCAGCAGCATCCCAATGCCGATAAATTGCGCTTGCTATCCGTCGATGATGGCAGCGGCAATAATTGGCAAGTGGTGTGCGGTGCACCCAATGCGGTCGCAGGGTTGGTTAGCGTTTTTGCGCCTCCTGGGACTTATGTGCCAGGCGCTGATTTCACGATTAAAGCCACCAAAATACGCGATGTTGAGAGCGTCGGCATGATGTGCAGCGAAAAAGAGCTAGAGATTAGCGATGAGCATGATGGCATTATCGCGCTGCCCGATGATGCGCCTATTGGCATGAGCTATGCCGATTATGCGCAGCTCGATGATCCGGTGATTGATGTGTCGGTAACGCCGAACAAACAAGATTGCATGGGCGTGCGCGGTATTGCGCGCGATTTGGCGGCATCGGGCATTGGGACGTTGAAACCACTTACACTTCCAGAAATTACGCGCAGCGGAAATGGCCCAGACGTGCGTAGCGAAGATAGCGAGGGCGCTCCCGCTTTTTTTGCGACCACAGTTAAAGGCGTAAAAAATGGCCCATCGCCCGCATGGATGCAGCAAAGATTGCGCGCCATTGGCCAAAATCCGATTTCAGCTTTGGTGGATATTACCAATTATATAATGCTCGATCATGGGCGGCCTTTACACGTCTATGATATGGCTAAGCTCAATGGCAATTTGGTTGCGCGCAAAGCCAAAGCTGGCGAAGAAGTGCTCGCGCTCAATGGTAAGACCTATGCGCTAGATGATAACATGACGGTGATTGCCGATGATGATGGCGCGCATGATATTGGCGGCATTATGGGCGGTGAGAAAACGGGGGCTGGCGATGACACGGTTGATGTGCTCATTGAATGCGCTTATTTCACGCCAGAAAGCATTGCCAAGACAGGGCAGAAATTAATGCTCACATCCGATGCGCGTCAGCGTTTTGAGCGCGGTGTGGATCCTGCATTTTTGGCCGATGGGTTGGATATTGCAACAGCGTTAGTGCTCGAAATATGCGGCGGTCAAGCCAGCGCCATGACAAAGGCTGGCAATGCACCATCAGAAAGGCGCAGCATCACATATTGTCCCGATCATTGCAGCACATTGGGCGGTGTTGACGTTGATAGTGCTGTGCAGGTGCAGATATTAGAAGCCTTAGGTTTTGGCGTAGATCAAACTTCCGATGCATGGACAATCACAGTCCCAACATGGCGGCGCGATGTCGTTGGTAGTGCCGATATTGTCGAAGAAATTATCCGTATCAAAGGGCTTGATATGATTGCGCCAGTAGCGCTCCCCAAGAGCGTGACTGTGGCGGCCGCAACGGCGACGCCTGTGCAAGTGTTAGAGCGTAAATTGCGCAGAACGGCTGCGGCATCGGGCCTGAATGAAACAATCAATTGGAGCTTTATTTCTGAAAAAGAAGCGGCTCTCTTTGGCGGCGATTGGGTGCTTGCTAATCCAATTTCTGAAGACTTAAAAGTGATGCGCACATCGCTATTGCCGGCTCTATTATCAGCGACAAAGCGCAACATTGGGCGCGGCGCTTCATCGGTAAGATTGTTTGAAATTGGCCGCCGCTATTTCAAAGCCAAGGATGGATCAAGCGATGAGAAATTGACGTTGGGTATCGTACTGAGCGGTGATAAAACAGCCCGCGATTGGCAGTCTGGCAAATCATCAAATTTCAACCCTTATGATGCAAAATCAGCGGTGGAAAATATATTATCTACTGCTGGTGTCGATGTGAGCCGCCTGATGGTGATGGGCGATGCAGGGCCGCATTATCACCCAGGCCAATCGGCAACGCTGCGTTTGGGACCAAAAAATATCTTGGCTGCCTTTGGGGCGTTGCATCCCACTGCGCAAAAAGCTTTTGGTATTAAAGGCGATGTGATGGCGGCTGAAATATATTTGGATAGCATACCGCTTCCTAAATCCCGTGCCACCATGCGCAGCAGCTATGCGCCGCCATCGCTGCAAAGCGTGAAGCGCGATTTCGCATTTTTGCTGGATGAGATGACCGAGGCTGGAAAGATTATCAATGCGATACGCGGTGCGGATAAGGCGAACATTACCGATGCCCGTATCTTTGACCGTTTCGCGGGCGAAGGCGTTCCCGATGGTAAAATCAGCCTAGCGGTAGAGGTGACATTACAGCCGCGTGATGCCAGCTTCACCGATGAAGATTTGGCGGCAATTTCGGATAAGATCATCGCATCAGCCGCCAAATTAGGGGCTGAATTGCGGGGCTAAAATGGACAATATTTCCATATCATCGGGCCAATTACAGGCACAGATTAACCCCATGGGGGCAGAGCTTGTGTCTTTGCAAGATCATACTGGATGCGAGATGATGAGCGATGGCAACCCTGCCTTTTGGAGCGGGCGCGCACCGCTATTATTTCCGATCGTAGGGCAATTAAACAATGATCAATATCGGCTGCATGGCACAAGCTATACGATGGAAAAACATGGGTTTGCTCGGCACAGCCTGTTTACGCTGCGCGCGCATGAACCGAATAAAGCGATTTTCACATTATGCAGCAATGAGCATATAAAACAGCAATATCCATTTGATTTCAAATTGAAGATAATATTTGAAATTAAGGACGATACGCTTTCCATGACGGCCGAGGTGAGCAACAAAGGCGACGATGCTATGCCCTTTAGTTTCGGCTTTCATCCCGCTTTTGCATGGCCATTGCCTTATGGGCATAAAGCGGCGCATAAGGTCATTTTTGAACAAGATGAACCCGTACCTATTCGCAGATTATCAGATGGTTTGATAGAAAAACAGCGGCATGATAGCCCCGTTGAGGGCAATGTCTTAGCGCCTCTTCACGATCATTTTGAGGATGATGCGATGATTTGGGATGTGCTAAATTCGCGCCGCCTATCATGGGGTGATCCAAGCAGTACATATCTAGATATTGCATTTCCCGATACTCCATGGTTGGGCATTTGGCAGAAACCGCATGCGCAATTTCTTTGTATTGAACCATGGGCTGGCATGGCTGATCCCGTTGGTTTTGAGGGTGATTTTACCGAAAAACCTGGCGTAATGATGCTTGCACCTGAGGAAAGCCGAAGCTTCTGTATGACGGTTCGGCTGAAAGAGAACTGACGGATAGGTTTAGTCTTTCTCCTACTTTTTATCATTAGAGGTTTTATCCATGAATCCGCGCCGTACCTTTGCTATTATTTCCCACCCCGATGCGGGTAAAACAACATTGACTGAAAAATTGCTCCTGAAAGGCGGCGCTATCCATTTGGCGGGTGAGGTGAAAGCGCGCGGCGATAATCGGCGGGCGCGTTCCGATTGGATGAAGATTGAACAACAGCGCGGTATATCGGTAACGTCTAGCGTTATGACCTTTGAGCGCGGTGGTATTACCTTTAATCTGCTTGATACGCCGGGGCATGAGGACTTCTCCGAAGATACATATCGCACGCTTACCGCTGTTGATAGCGCGATCATGGTTATTGATGCCGCCAGCGGGATTGAGGCGCAGACATTGAAATTATTCGAGGTATGCCGCCTTCGCAATGTGCCGATTATCACCTTTGTCAATAAGGTGGACCGCGAGGGACGCGATCCGTTTGAACTGCTTGATGAAGTGGCGGATAAATTGGCGCTCGATGTTGTACCGATGAGCTGGCCCGTGGGCATGGGCGGGCAATTTGAGGGCATTTATGATTTTGCCCGCGATCAATTGCATAAACCAACGGGCGATAGCAAAGTCTATGATAATGTTGCGCATCAATTTGACGGTATGGATGATCCAAAACTATCCGATCATCTCTCGTCCGATGGGATAGAGCGGCTTAATGATGAAGGCGAATTGGCCAAGGGCGGATATGGTGAATTTGATTTAGAGGCTTATCAGGCGGGCGATTTGACGCCTGTTTATTTTGGATCGGCGCTCAAACAATTTGGCGTGGAAGAGCT
>CALDZL010000158.1 GCA_937944295.1 uncultured Sphingorhabdus sp. | reverse complement strand
TTGCGGTTTTAGAATTGCTTTTCCCTGTTGAACGACTGGGTCTTGTAACTTGGTATGAAAGGCGGCATGATTGTGAAGCCGCATTGGGAATTTTCCCAGAGCTGGCTCTACGCTCTTTTCAAAAGTTTCTAAACCTGCCTCATTTCCCGCAAGTACGAGCATCCCGCCAAGTGCAATAGAAAGGTAAAGCGCATGATCTGTGCGTGCATTAATATCTTCAACCTTGGATAAGATTTCTTCGCGTTTTTGCGGAATAGTGTGCCAATCTTCATCAACAAATGGATAGATGATTTGACCGCCAATCAGGGCCTCTTGCATCAATGTCCCCATGGTGTTGGATAAGCGAAATCCATCAATTATGTTCAATGCGCCTGCGCAAGCAAGGGCCGAATACCAACCCATCGAATTGCCAGTAACCGCTACCACATCAATTTGCTCGTGATTAATGGCCATAAAATCGCCAAGCGTTGCGGCATAGATGAGCGCGGATGCATTATCCCCGCGCGTGTGCTGAGCTACCGAATAGCGTTCCGCGCCGTCTAGCTCGGATAAGCTTGATTGCTGCCTTTCTCTCCTGATTGCATCAAAGCTGTTGAGCAGTTCTGTGTCTGGAAAATAGCGCTGTAAATAACCAAGCTCAGCATTATTATAAGTGCCGCGTCCGGGGCATATAACGACCGCTGTTTTCATTTGGCACCTTTCACCAAATCACGCACGGCAGTGACAATATCATTAGTAGATGGCATCGTCGCAGCATAAGCAGGGCCAGTGGGAATGAAGCTATCTTCTGCGCATAATCGGCTGCATTTTTTATCACTATTTTCATATAAAAACGCCATTAAGGATTCGGCTAATCCGCCGCTACGACGCGTTTCATCCACTACCAAAATACTCTGACAATCTGCAATAGAGTCTATGATGGAATCTGTGGGTAGAGGGCTAATCCAACGCAGATCAATGGTGCGCACAATGATTCCTGCACTTTGCAATATTTTTTGTGCTTGCAATGATAAAAATACACCATTGCCAAAGGTCAAGATGGCCACATCTGTACCATCGCCATATTGGCGCACTTTACCAAATTTAGCGCGCTTTTTTGAGGATGGATAATATGATAGCCAACCCCCATCCCCCTTTTCATGCAAATCGCGTACCGCATAAAGCGCAATGGGTTCTAAAAATACCACCAATCTCTGTTCGTCCACCGCAAGCCTAGTGCATTCGCGCAGCATTAAGGCTGCATCTTCACCATTGGAGGGGCAGGCTAATATTAACCCCGGAATATCGCGCAACACCGCAAAGCTATTATCATTGTGAAAATGACCGCCGAATCCTTTTTGATAGCCAAGGCCCGCGATACGCACCACCATGGGATTGGTATATTGTCCATCCGAAAAGAAAGGTAATGTCGCCGCTTCACCCCTTAATTGGTCTTCGGCATTGTGCAGATAGGCCAAAAATTGTATCTCTGCTATGGGCAGAAATCCATTATGCGCTAATCCAATTCCAAGTCCAAGGATTGATTGTTCATCGAGTAATGTGTCAATTACTCTTGCCGAGCCAAAGCGATCGCATAATTTTTGAGTAACACCATAGACTCCGCCCTTTTTGCCAATATCTTCACCCATGAGGATAATATCATCATGCTGCATCATTAAATCGCTCAAGGCCCAATTGATGATGCGCGACATGATTTGAGGCTCTTGCATCGATTGCAGATCATTGCCGAATATTTGTTTGCGTGTATGCATGTCAGGCACATTGCTATTTTTGACTGCGCGCTTGGGTGGTATAATACTGGCCATAACATCGCTTGCTAATTGCAGGCGCGGGCGCTTTACGGCTTCTTTGGCAACGCGATCGACATTAGCAATTGTGTCTTGGTATATGGTTAGTGCATCTGAAGGGGACAGAGCATTACTCTGTGATAAGAGGCGCACGCTGTGTAGCAATGGGTCATTGGCTTCCTCAGCTTCTATTTCTCTTCGCGGCATATAGCTGGTCGGTATATCTGCGCCCGCATGCCCATAGAGACGGATAGTGTTAATGTGAAGGAAAGCAGGTTTGCGATATTTACGTACATAGTCTGCGGCGCGTTGTGCTATTTGATAGGTTTCATAGATATCTAAACCATTACAGTAAAAATATTGTAGAGTAGGGCGATTGGAAAAAACCTCTGCAATCCAATTTTTTGGGGTTTTGGTTGAAATGCCTATGCCATTGTCTTCGCAGATGAATAATATTGGCATGGCGATACATTGATAGGCCGTCCATTGCGCTGTATTAAATGCCCCTTGAGCGGTGGAATGATTGGCCGATGCATCGCCGAAGGAACAGACCACTATACTGTCTTTGGACAGAGGTTTATCTACGGATTTTAGATGCTTTGCAAGGCCAAGCGAATAGGCCGTACCGACTGCTTTGGGTAGGTGGCTCGCAATAGTCGACGTTTGCGGCGGGATATTGAGCGTTTTAGAACCTAATACTTTATGCCGCCCGCCAGAGATTGGGTCTTCGGATGAACAGGTGAAAGAGAGCAACATATCCCAGATGATCGATTGGCCAGGGATTTGCTTGGAACGTTCTATTTGAAACGCGGCATCGCGGTAGTGTAAAAATGCCATATCGATGGGTTTTAAGGCTGCTGCCACCGCTGCCATAGCTTCATGGCCAGAGGAGCCAATGGTATAAAAGCCCTGGCCTTGTGCTTGTAATGCGCGGCTTTTAAGGTCGAGCGCGCGGCTTAGACAGGCGGATCTATATATGGAAATTGCTAAACTATTTGAGAGCGGTCCACTGGGTTCATTGCCGTTCGGAAAAATTTCATCAGAGACGCATCGTAGAAAATTTTCATGAACAATTTTTGCACGATCCATCATATATCCTTATTGAAACATTGCACTAGATAAAAATTAATATCCAATTCTCAAACCTAAATTTTATCATTATATAGAGATACTCAATACTTTATTTTCTTGTAGTGAAATTTAATGTCAAAACAATGATAGATATATTATAAGCAATATTATTGCTATGATCGGTGTAAAGTGACCCATTATTTATGAATGAACCACAATCTCCCTGCATTAATATATGCAGCATTAATAAAAAAGGCCTGTGCCAGGGATGTCTAAGAACATTGGAGGAAATAGGAGAATGGGCTGGTGCATCCAATGCGCGTAAGAACCAAATTTTACTCGAGATTGAAAAGCGTCAAACAGAGCATGATGGATAGGGCAACCGCCAAAGGACAGTGGGACGATCGCCCTATTCCATGCTGAGTTAAACAGTGGACAGATGTTCAACATATATTCAATCGGTAATCTCATTGAATAATCACTGTATATGCCGCAATTGGTAATCTGTGGTGAAAGACTATAGTTAATATTTTAATATTTTTTGTTTTTTGACATATTGTCATATTTATGACGATTTCAGCCATATTTTTGACGGATCTTATTATCTATTGATAAAGATATTGGACCATAATATTCTCATATAAATAGATATGGTCCATAATGAATATAATATATGATAGTGAATATATATTATTTATAATATTATATATATTAAATATGATAAATCAAACTATAAAATTAATGATATAATAATATTAATAGCAATTTAACTATAATTGGACTTATTTTTTAATATAGTTTTTTAGAAATTGGCACAGCTATTGCAAATTTGACCCTAATATTAACACAGGGGACATAAAATGGCTGATCTTTCATTTCATACTATTCAATTTCGCAATAAAGATTCGCAAAATGCGAAAAAACTTCGCAGAAGAGATCAATTGGTATTGCGTTATAGGCCATTGGTTGATGGAGCCGCCAATGATATTTATTATAAAATGTCACGTGCTATTGAATGGGATGATTTACAGCAAATTGGCATGTTGGCTTTGGTTCAAGCGGCTGAAAAATTTGAAGATCGCGGTGTAGGCTTTGCTTCTTATGCAAAGTTACGCGTAAAAGGGGCCATGATTGATGCTTTGCGATCACATAGTGATGAGAGTCGTACTAGCCGCACAAAGCGTCGTGAGCTAGAAGTTGAAAGGAAAGAATTAGAACGTCAGACAGGGTGTAAACCCTCTGATAAGGCATTAGCGACTTCATTAGGGTTAGACGGCAAGGCGTGGCTGTCACTGCAATCCCAAATTAACCCGATAGAGATATCATCATTAGATAATAGCTATAGCGATCATGATATTAATTTTTGTGATAATACACTCTTGCCTGATGAAGCGATGGAAACATCGCAATGCAGCGCATTATTAGAGGAGATGATTGCATCATTGCCCGCTATCGAAGCAAAAATAATTATGATGAGCTATGGCAAGGATATGAAACTCGCCAAAATTGGAGAAATATTAGGGATTAGTGCCGCACGGGTCTGTCAAATCCGTAAAAAAGCGATTGAGAATATACGTAACTATGGCATCAATCTATATGGCAAAGATATAAGATTTTAATCCCACTCATCATCATTATATTGTATGCTTGCAGATCAAAAAAACAACTTTAATTATTAGAGTTGGTTTTTTTAGCGACTTTATTCTGTCAAAAGAAAACGACCTCTGAGCTTGGGGATTACTCAGAAGCCGCTAAGAGGAGAACAAAATGACTAGTAAAGTTTGTTATCGATGCATTAATGCTTCTTATAGAAGAACGGCTTTACACCCCAAAAATTAAATAGCTAAATTATAGCGTTTCATTTTTTCTACAAAAGTTGTGCGCTTCATTCCAAGAGCATGGGCCGATTGCGCAATGATACCATTGGTTTGATTGAGTGCTAATTTCATGAATTTTATTTCTTCCTCTCTTAAATGGCTGCGAATATCAAAGCGATCATCTAATATGGTGGGTTCTGCTTTGATTACTGTTTCAGGTTGATCAAAATATGCGACTTTTTTGTCGTGCGGCGCCATACCCATTTTTAGTAAAGATTGTACACGCTGTGCATCAATGACCTCTTGCGCATGGAACAGGCAAGTGCGAGCCACTAAATTGCGTAATTCTCTCACATTTCCATGCCAATGATGCTGAACAAGAATGTTCCAACCAGATTGATTAATAGTGATTGGTTCGTCTGAGGTTTGGCTAATAAAATATTCTGTTAAGGCTCTTATATCATCGCGCCTTTCATTTAAGCCTGGTATGTAGATAGTGAGAACTGATATTCGATAATACAGATCTTCTCTAAATTCACCCTTGCCAATGGCATGGCCAATATCTTTATTTGTGGCTGCGATGATACGCACATCTATCTTTTTCTCTTGACCGCCAATAGCGCGAATGCTTCCATCTTCTAATGTTCGCAATAGCCTTATTTGTAAATGCATTGGCATGTCACCAATTTCATCCAAAAATAATGTTCCGCTATCCGCCTGTTCGATTAAACCTATATGATCTTTATGTGCTCCCGTAAAAGCACCTTTGCTATGGCCAAATAATTGGGATTCGATTAATTCAGCGGGGATAGCGCCACAATTTATACTAATCATTGGTTTGTTACGGCGGGGTGATAATGCATGAATTGCTCTTGCAACGACTTCTTTGCCGCTGCCTGTTGGCCCTGTAATTAACAGAGGGCAAGCCGAAGGCGCAGATAGCGCAATCATCTGTTTTATTTTTTGTGCAGCTAAACTTCTACCAATGAATAATGTATCAATCTTATTCTGTAATGTGCCATCTTGATGGCTGATTAAATCAAATTTATCGGATAGGCTATTATGTTTTTGATGCGTATTTTTTTGTGCGTGTAAATGTTGGTTCTTATTAGTTTTACTATCGTTTTGAACTAATATTGTCATACTCAAATCCTTGTACAGAAAAGGTCTGACCTGGCTGGCCAGAATAATGCCTTATGTTAGGATTGAATTTGGAATGTTATAGTTAATGAAATTTTACAATGTAAATATACTCCCTCTATAATGGAGAGAGTATTGCTATAAAATAGTCTGTATTGGACGATAATTTCTGAATAAGTTGGTCAGGAGGGCTGGTTTTTCCATGTGCCGCTATTTTGATATTCGGACTTAATGTTACTTTGTATTGGCAAATTGCTTCCGCCAAATTGTTGTTCACCGCCCGCATCTTGTGCTTCTTGAGAATAATCTGGTGCTGAATATTGTCGCACAGTTGCCCTTGCAGACTCTGCATAAGCTGCTGCTGCTTTTTTCTGTATTGCTAATTCTTTCTCATATGCTTCTTTTTGAGCTTTTTCAGCAGCAATACGGAATTTACGTTCATATTCTTTTTGTAATTCTATTGGGTTAAGCTGTTTGTTGGGTTGATATCTTTTTGCTTTAGGTCCTGGGAAAGGCTCTCGCCCAGCGTAGCGTTTGAAAAATGCTGATGCCCTACCTGCACTGCCTTTCCAACGGTAAAAACGATGTGCACCAACAGTACCAATAAAATCGAGGCTTGGTGCCCAATATGGGTTCACCTCGGTTGTGTGATAATGTGTAGCAGTCCCAACAGGCGCATATACTTTGCCTGCTAGCGCGTCTGCGGCAACGCGGCGTGCACGATCCCAATAATATTTACTTGGTGTACGTGCCATGGATCCATCGCAACTGTATGAAAATTGGCACCCTGTATTACGCTCTGAACCTTGGTATATAACACCGCAGACAGATGTAGGATAGGTTGGATGACGCAGACGGTTTAAGATAACTTGGGCAACTGCTCGCTGACCTGCCTCAGGTTCAGTTGCAGCCTCATAATAGATCGCATCCGTCAGACATTTTAGTGCGCGCGTATATCCAGCGCTGCTTGGTTTGATAGTGAACGCAGTGACGCCTTGTTGGTTGGGCGACCCTCTCCTGTTTTGATCGGCTGTTACGGCAGAAGAGAAATCATTACCATCTACTGCGAACAAATTATCATCACTTAATCCAGCTAAATTATCCAAGGGTTGCGTTTGAGGATCATCAGTATGGATGTCTTCATCCTCGATAAAATAAAATGCCGAACCAGGAAAGTTTTTTGAAGCGATCTCAGATTCACCCAGAGCATTTTCATTAACTATTACACTTTGCGCTTGGGCCCAAAAAAAGTTGCTGGAAGATGGCCCCAATACCGCCATGGAAATGGCAGTTGCAATGATAATGATTTCGCGCATGCCGAGTAGACGTCTCTTTTTTCGGACAATCTTTCTTTGGCCATCATGCATTGGCGGAATGTTTATCTGACTTTTGGGCAAACTACTGTAACCTTCGCGAATCTGCTAACTAACGCTGATATGTAAAGTCGCCTTTTAGACCAATACTCGAGTCGAATCACTCTACATATTTGCGATGTGCCAGCTTGGGACGACGCTTGCAACTATAATTAATTTACCATGTTTTAACCAACGAAAAACCGTTGTTTGATGTAAAAATTTCTATTCAAATTCAATTTAAATTTTGTTGATATAGTTAATATTTAAAACTCATTTTGAAGAAGGTTTTCGTTATATGTAAATCGATATAAATTTGGAAATGACGAAATTAACATATTCTAACCATAGATTACTAGCCTTTCAAGAAGTGATCGGCTAGTCTTGAATCAGATAGAAAATGAAAACCAAGAATGTAATGTAAAGTACATCATTAGGATAATCTTATGCCGAAATTTAATTATAAAATATTATCTCTAACCATGTTCATATTTGCTTCGGCTTGTAGCAGCGAGGGGGAAGGTGAAAAAAATTCTATAATTACGGAGAAAACACCAGGTCAATTTGCTCCTGAGCCTGCTGATGAACCATCTAATAATAGTGGTAGCACGGAAGCTAAATTTGCAAGATTAGCATTGGATTGTGTTGCGCGCCAATATCCCAATCAAATAGCCCATGTTCTCTCTAGTGCTGAGGACGTGAAATCCCCGCAAGAATTATACCCTATTTTTTATGGTTGTTATGATTGGCACAGTGCTGTGCATGGCCATTGGTTGTTGGTCCGTTTGTGGGGTCAGAATAAGGTTCCAGAATTGGACGCAGACATAGAAGCTTTATTAGATACTAGTTTTACAGAAGAAAAAGTCGCTGCTGAGCGGCAATATTTTCTGGGCAATGACCGTGATGGCTTTGAGCGCCCATATGGCGTGGCTTGGTATTTTCAATTGATGACCGAATTGCGTGACATCAGCAAAGGCAATGGAGCAAAGGCACAAAAAGCACAAAAACTCATGGAGATAATGGCACCATTAGAATTTGTTATTATTGAGAAATTGAAAAAATGGCTGCCAAAATTGGCGTATCCTGTGCGTATTGGGACGCATAATCAGACCGCATTTGCTTTTGGGCTGATATTGGATTGGCAGAGCGCTGGAGGAGACGCTGGGCTTGGGAGATTGGTGCGCGACAAAAGCCTTGAGTTTCATCGGAGTGACGAAAACTGTCCTATAGGCTATGAGCCTTCGGGTGAAGATTTTCTATCACCATGTCTCATGGAAGCTGATCTGATGCGGCGTTTAATGAGCCAAGAGGAGTTTTCGGCATGGCTGAGTAAGTTTTTGCCCAATATCCCCGAAGATGGTTCGGCAAATTGGTTGGATGTTGGTGTGGTAAAAGACCCTAGCGATGGTAAATTGGTGCATTTGGATGGTGTAAATATCTCACGCGCGTGGGCGCTTGATGGTATTGCAAGCGCATTAACAGAAGACGATGCGCGTATCGCCTCTTTAAAAGCTGCCATGAAAAAACATGCTGATGTTGGTTTAGCATCGGTTTCAGGTGAACATTATTCAGGCAGTCATTGGCTTGCGAGCTTTGCAACCTATTATCTAACGCGGCGCGGGATTAAAATATCGGATCAAGCAGATAAAAGCCAGAAAACCGTATCAACAGAAGATGATAGCGAATAAGACGATTAAACTAACCGACTAATTTGGATTGAACAATGTGCTGTTATCAGCATATATTCATAAAGAATGCTATATTCAAAACGTAGAAATAGTGTCGTTTGAAATTATTTAATTCTAGTCGGACCATCAAATAGCCTATAACAAACGCTAAATTCATCTGCTATTCAAATAGCCACAACGGAGAAATATCATGGCGAATTGGACGCCGAACAGTTGGCGCGATCATAAGGGTATTCAAATGCCGACTTATCGTGATGTCGCTGCATTAGAGGCGACTGAGGAAAAGCTTGGCGCGTATCCGCCATTGGTGTTTGCAGGCGAAGCCAGAAGCCTGAAAGCAGATCTGGCCGATGTAGCAGCGGGTAAAGCCTTTTTGCTGCAAGGCGGCGACTGTGCCGAGAGTTTCGCCGAATTTCATCCCAATAATATTCGTGATACATTTCGAGTGATATTGCAAATGGCTGTTGTGCTTACTTATGCCTCGAAACAACCGACGGTGAAATTGGGCCGCATGGCGGGGCAATTTGCGAAACCGCGCAGTAGTGATGTAGAGTCGATCAATGGTGTTGAGCTTCCAAGCTATCGTGGTGATATTATCAATGACATAGCATTTGATAAACAATCCAGAGAGCCTGATCCTGAACGCATGGTTAAAGCCTATAGCCAAGCGGCGGCAACGCTCAATTTGCTGCGTGCATTTAGCCAGGGCGGCTATGCCAATTTAAAACAGGTTCATGGTTGGACATTAGAATTTATGGGCCGCAGTCCATGGGCCAAGAAATTTTCCGAGATGGCCGATAAAATTGGCGAAGCATTAGAGTTTATGGAGGCGTGCGGTATCAACCCTGATACCGTACCACAGCTTAAAGCAACGCAATTTTATACCAGCCATGAAGCCTTATTATTGCCTTATGAACAAGCCTTGACTCGTCAAGATTCTATTACAGGGAAATGGTATGATACGTCAGCGCATTTCCTGTGGATTGGCGATAGAACACGCTTTGAAGGCAGCGCTCATGTCGAGTTTTTGCGCGGTATAGATAACCCAATCGGGATGAAATGTGGACCATCATTAGAAGCTGATGCTCTGCTTCATATGCTGGATACGCTAAACCCCAATCGTGAAGAAGGTCGAATGACGCTAATCACACGCTATGGTCATGATAAAATAGAAACAGGACTGCCGAAATTGGTGCGTGCGGTCATGCGCGAGGGACATCCTGTGACATGGTCCTGTGATCCCATGCATGGCAATGTGATTAAATCGGACAGCGGGTATAAAACGCGCCCATTTGAACGGATATTAGCAGAAGTTCGCGGTTTCTTTGCTGTTCATCGCGCCGAGGGCAGCATTGCGGGGGGTATTCATTGTGAAATGACGGGGCAAAATGTCACCGAATGCACGGGCGGCGCTGTAGCTGTTACGGATGAGAGCTTGGCCGATCGCTATCATACCCATTGTGACCCAAGGTTAAACGCGGCGCAATCGATTGAATTGGCGTTTTTATTGGCTGAGATGCTCAATCGCGAAATTTCTGATCGCAACAGTCTGGCGGCATGATAGATATGGAACCGCCAACAGGAAAACCGCCATTATATCAATATGTAACGACCAATCCTACTGTTCAGCGCGGTGTGACCTTTGGTTCTACATTGGCAATAGTGGTGAGTTATGGGATGAATGAATCTATCTTTTGGGCTATAGTACATGGCTTGTTTTCTTGGTTTTATATCATCTACTTTATTTTAATTCATTCCTGACTCTGGTAAATTATCAACAATAATATTAAGCATTAGCTTATTTGTAACATCTTTGTTACAAATATAGTATGAATGAACAAATAATGGAGATGAGGAAGTATGAAAATAATTAAATATGCATTTGCTTTCGCACCACTATCTCTTTTACCAGCTTGTAATCACCCTTTAGAGACTAATCTCTCAGCGCCAACTTTGTTGCAAAATCAGACATTTCAATTTGCGAATACAGTTGAAAATAGAAGCCATGCTTATGTTTTGGCACAACAATATGCCAGGGATAATTTGATCAAACGAGGCTATCGTCATGCAGATGAAGGTCAATTATATGTCACAATCACGCTTTCTGAGCGTGATGCAGCAAGTTCGGTTAGTGTTCAAAAGGATCAAGGGGAAGAGATTATTTCCGAATCCTCGGACGATGTGTTTTTGAAATTTTGCGAGGATAATGTTATCAAACTGTCGCTTAAAATATATAATATTAGAGATGGTAGCTTGCACTATGAAGGTGCTGCTGCACAGCGTAGATGCGATATTAATCAAAACAATAGTATACGCTATTTAACCAGCGTTGCTCTATCAAATTTATTGCCGCAAAGATAATCACGCATCACTTTCTGGTGACTCTGGGATTAAAATACTGAAAATAGCTCCACCATCGCGTTTATTATCTGCGGAGATACTACCGTGATGACGTTCAATAACGGCTGATACAAATGATAGCCCAAGACCTGTACCTTGGGCTCGGCCCTCATTACCACGGTTTGTAGTGAATTTTTCAAATAAAATTGGCAGCATGTCGCTATCGATGCCTTCGCCTTGGTCTTCTATGGTGATACTGACCATAGTGGTTTTACCAAACTCCATATTTTTGATTTTAACAGTAATATTAGATCTATCAGGGCTAAATTTTATAGCATTGTCGAGCAAATTCATAAAAGCACGCGACAAGCTATCTGCTTCACCGATGATAAAGGACCCTTCGTCAATATTGCTTAGGTCGATCTTGATATCCCGTTCATTCGCAAGAGGCCAGAGCGAGTCAATCACTTGTTCGACAAGAATATCAATCAATAATTCTTCGCCATCAAATGGAGTCTCGCCCATACGGGCAATTTCAACAAAATCCTGCGCTAATTGTAATGTTCGTTTAGAATTATTGGCGATACTTTGCTTGGCTTGTTCATCAATCGTGCCATCGAGTAAGGCCAATATAGCGGATTGCGGTGCACGCATATCATGCGAGAGCAGTTGCAGCATTTCTTCACGTTGAGCATCAGCACGGGCCAGTGCCGTTATATCTGCCAAATAATGGATATAGCCTCTATAATCGCCTTCATTATTGAGTAAAGGAACGCGGCGCATGACAAAATTTCGACCGCGCGGTGATGAGAATCGTACATAGCCAGTGCTATGATTGTCTGCCATACGAACGATTGTTTCTTGATCGATGATGATATTGGCAGTATTTATATCGCTTGCTTCTATATATTGCCAAACAGAGGTTCTATCTTCTTTGCGAACTAGAGTATCAATAGCATTGGATAAATCGCCTCCCAACAAATTGCTGTCGATTCGTTCATTCAATATATCATTCGATAATATAACTTCATTATCCATATTAATGACGAACATGGGATCGGGTAAACCAGATAAGGTATCGGTAACAAAACGGCGCAGGTCTCGTATATTGTCAATAGCTTGGTCTAGCGTATCGCGCTGTCTGCCTACCAAATCGATGGATCTTTTTTGGATTAAGCCAAGTGGCGAGCTGTCTTCTTCGCTTTCTAACTCCCTTAATTTCTTGCTCATATAATAGCTTATAGCTTGCAGTCTACGCCATCCCCATAAAGGATAGGCCAAAAATAATGCAGCCAAAGCAGGACCAGGTGGAAACCAATATCCAAAATATAAAAATGTTGCGCTTACTATAAATAGTCCGATAAAAATAATAGCAGAAGCCATTAATATAAGCCGTGGTTGCCACCTCAGAAAACCTAATAATAGCATCCAGATCGGAAGTAGAGAAATTAATGCGGCTTGCCAGAGTGATAATGGAGTTATGAAGTCATCGCGCTCTAAAGCTCCTAACATATTTGCAATAATCTCAACGCCTGGAATTAGGCCACCGTTGCTGGATGGTGTGGGATAATTATCACCTAATCCCGCTGCCGTTGCACCGATTATTATATCTTTTCCGCGCACCGAATCTGGTAACATATTATTGTTGGCGGCTTCGCTATAGGAAATAGTTGATATACTACCGCTTGTGCTAAATGGGATGAGAACGGGAGCATTGCATAATGGTTCCTTTGATGCTTTTACCATAATAGACGAAAGCTTTTTATGACGGTTCTGATAGATACGCTCCATCAAATGCGGCCATTGCGGTGAACTTTCTGATGCTTGAAAACAAATATTATTTCTTCGTAATATACCGTCATTGTCAAAAGATAGATTTACATGTCCAAGGCTATTCTTACCATTTATAGGATCCAAAAATTGCGGTGCGGGTAAGATAGTATCAAAAGCTCTACCATCATTGCCGGGCGTTACAAAATGAAGTGGTAGAAATATGGCTGGTACTTTGGATTGTGTCCCTATTCTATCAACTGGCTCACCATAGAGTGCGACAGACAGGGCTTCATCCCCCTCTATTTCACCTGTTTCGCTTAAAATGATATCCAGAGAGATTGAACGCGGTTCTAATTTCTTAATATTATTAATAACTTGCGCATGTTGCTTGCGCGTCCAAGGCCATTTCCCAAATTCTTTCAGGCTTGCATCGTCAATTGCAACTATTAATATATCGTCATCGGCTGGCGGTCGCGCAGTTTCGCTCAAACCATCATAGAGTAAATTGTCAAAAGATGCGGTTATATCCCAATATAAAAATGCAATCACAACTATATTAGCAAGGAGTGCAATGATAAACCATTCGATAATAAGACGTAAACGAAATGTCATATATTATCTATGAATCAAAGCACCTCAATGCGCAAGCTATCACTCAGGTCCAACCTCTAATGATTGATATTCTGTCCAATTTATATGGACGTCGCCTTCATCAAAAATTGTTGTCCCAATTCGCCATACATATGTACCTTGGTCAATATCAGATAGTAAAATATTATTATCGGTTAGTCCTGATTCATCTACAATGGCTATCTCATCATTGGGTTGGTTTCTGTCATTGCTGGCAAAGAGCTGGAAATGAAAATTCTTTTGACTATTCCCACCAGTGGCCCATTTGAATAGGAATCCATTATTATTCTTTGTCCCTTGCGCTATTACATCATTCTGTAAGCGTTTAAAGGAATAAATATTTGACAGTCCTTCTATTCCATTCTCTGAAAGTGCCGCAACGCGTAGCGAATATCGACCATTATCAAGGGAAGGTAATGTTAAACTGGTCGTATCAATAATCTTATCTTCAAACTGTTCCAAAAAAGTTGGATCATTTGCGAGGGAAATACGATATTTACTTGCTCCTGGTAGCGGTGCGATTTGGAAATAAATTTGTTCATTTTTTTGTATGTCTGAACCGTTAATGACCTCTGGAGCAGGTAATAATTTTTCTTTTATCTCGCCGCCCGTTTTTGTAATGGCCAACCCATTACCAGAAGGCAGTGGAACTTCGCCGTTGGTGATATTATTTGATACAGCAAGGCTGCCCTCGACAACTTCAGTAATTGCATTGTTTGTATCATTATCTACCCGCATCTGAAATTCGGTACCTCTAACGGCAGAGATTGCTTTAGGTGTTCTTATTCTGAAACGATCATTGCTTCCGCGCAATGGAGATACTTTTGTACGGCTACCGCCTTTTGTAATATCGAAATCATAATCTATCGCACGTTCAATCACATAACGGCGCATACGTTTTAGCGTTACATTGCTGTTAGAGGGCAGTGATATTTGTGATCCATCTTCTAGGGCCAATGACATGAAGGAAGAACGTCCAGTGTTAATAACGGCTCCTTCGCTGATTATATCGCCGACTTTATAGCGTTTTCTTTCTTCACCATCGGTGTTGGTTATTAATATGTCTCCGCGCAGTGACAATATCTGTGCACGGCTCTGTTCAAACCGTAAATATTGCCGAGGTAAAAATAATGTCGATCCGATTTTAAGATGTTTAGCATTGCCTATTCCATTATATCTCTGGATAAGCTGATATGATATTTCTGGACGAATATATTTGTCCTTAATTTGCAGAAGCGTATCGCCGGGTTGAATAACATAAGGAATAGCATTTTTATTATCATGCTTATTGGCAAGAACTGGGCTAGATAGTGCTGAAACCAATATTGTAAAAATTATAAACAGCGCAAGTCTCTGTTTGATAAATATAGATTGCGCTGATTTTATGTGCTTACTGTTATACATGTTCATCCCCTAAACTATATTTGTATATTCACTCATACATGAAATCTTAATGAAACACATATGAATATAGTGGGCCAATATGAACAGGCTATGAGGTGCAAGTAAATATTTGTAATTTCATAGGCCTTGAACCTATGTCTAAACCCTAATTAAGCGTTTCTAATCGATAGCCATATCCAAATACTGTGAATATACGAAATCCATTTTCAGGCTTTAAATTTAATTTCGACCTGACCCGTGATATATGCATGTCTAATGTACGTGTGGTAAGTGCAGCATTGGTGCGCCATATTGTTTCCATAATATAATCACGGGACATTGTTCGATCGCGGTTGCGAAACAATAGGTCGATTAATTCAAACTCTTTGGCTGTTAATGTGACCTCTTTGTCATCATACATCACCATATGTTCAATTCTGTCCAATGTATATTTTCCATAAACAGCTTTGGTCTCAAAGGAACCACTATTGCCTGAACGGCGGAGCATCGCTGTAATGCGAGCGGCTATGACATTGCGGTCTTCTGGCTTTGTGATATAATCATCAGCCCCAGCATTTAGCGCAGCAGTAATATCATTTTTGGCTGTACGGCTGGTCATCATAATAACAGGAGGTGCTTCTTTAATAGCATCCTGCATCCAATTAAGAACAGCTAACCCGTCTTTCTTGGGCATGTTCCAATCCAAAATTACAAGGTCAAATGTATCGCGCATCAATCCTTGTGATAAGCGTTCACCATCTGGATATGTTACTACAATATGGTCCATTTCTTCTAAAATCGAAGTCATGAAATCCAATACATCTTGGTGATCATCGGCCAGTGCTATACGCATTCATAATTCCCACTATTATTATTTCTGATAAACAGTGGTTACACATAATTTACATGTCGAACAATTGTAAACAAACTTGCTTTACAAACCTTTACATTTTGTATTGTTATGTTGCGAAACAGAATAGATAGTTCAATTTAATGCATATGTTACCATAAAGTGGCTGGGGTGGCAGGATTCGAACCTGCGCATGCCGATACCAAAAACCGGTGCCTTACCGCTTGGCTACACCCCAGCAGTCAACATTATGTCGACGAAAGCGGCTATTATCGAACTTAACGGAATAGAGCAAGTAGGAAGAGAGGCTTTTTTTAAAATTCTTTTGTTGCAATATGGAATATCGGCTTAACAATCTAGTTTCATGCCCCAACCATAAGGGTCTTCTCCAATACAGCATTGAATTTGTGTGATTTGGTCTCTTAAACTGGCCGCTACATCACCTGGACCGCCATTCCCCATGGAAAATTCTCCTGCTTTTGAACAAACTTTGCCCACAGAGGTTACGACAGCTGCTGTTCCGCAGGCAAAAACTTCTTTAAGTTTACCACTTATTGCATCTTCACGCCATTGATCGATGGAATAAGGGGTTTCTTTAACATCATATCCGCGATCATGCAGCAATGTGATAATAGTGTCGCGCGTTATACCCGGTAAAATTGTACCCGCGAGTGGCGGTGTGACAATATTTTTATCATCGAATAAGAAAAATAGGTTCATACCGCCCAATTCTTCCACCCATTTTCCTTCTGCGGCGTCTAAAAATACCACTTGATCGCACCCATGTTCAATGGCTTCGGCTTGTGCGCTTAAGCTTGAAGCATAATTTCCACCGCATTTGGCGGCCCCTGTGCCACCTTTTGCGGCACGGCTATATTCTTCCGTAGCCCAAATTGTGATGGCTGGTGTCCCGCTTTTAAAATAGCCACCAGCAGGAGAGGCAATAACCATGTAAAGATATTCTTTGGATGGCCGAACACCCAAAAATACTTCGCTGGCAAACATAAAGGGGCGCAAATAGAGTGATCCACCTTCTATGCTGGGGACCCAATCTTTATCGATTGTAACCAATTGTTTGACCGATTCTAAAAATATATTTTCGGGCAATTCAGGCATAGCCATGCGCTTGGCTGATTTTTGGAAACGGCGCGCATTTTCTTCAGGGCGAAAGAGAGAAACCTTATTATCTGGCGTTTTATAGGCTTTCATACCCTCAAATATCTCTTGCGCATAATGTAATACGGATGCAGCGGGATCAAGTAAGATGGGCGCGCGAGCGGTTACTTTTGCGTCATACCATCCTTTATCATCACTATATTTAATCACTACCATATGGTCGCTGAAAACTGTGCCAAAGCCTGGATCTTGCAAGATTATATCGCGTTCGGATTGCGGTACTGGCGATGTATTGGGTTGAATATCAAATTTCATTATACTCATCTCACTTCATGGGCGCATAATATTATTGCCAATAATGATGTTATTAACAGGATATACTTGCCATTCTCTTACCATCATGGATATATACGTCAACATGGCTGACCCATATAAAATAGAATCGCGCGATCATAATATATCCATCGGAGCCTCTCCACTGTTTTTGCGAGAGGATGAAATCAGACGCGGGGCGGAATTATTATATTTCGGTTACACGCGATTAACAGCGTCCATTGATGAAGGCTTGGCCAAACAGGGGTTAGGCAGAGCGCATCATAGAGCTTTATATTTCATCGCGCGAAAACCTGATTTAACCGTCGGTGAGTTGCTCAAATTTTTGGCGATCACAAAACAATCTCTGGGCCGCGTATTGAGTGAACTTAGCAACAGAGATTTGATTGAGACGCGTGCTGGTAAATCTGATAGACGGCAAAAATTACTGCGGCTAACAAATAGCGGGGCTGCGTTAGAAGCGCAATTATTTGATGATCTGCGCAAAGGACTGTCAAATGCATATACAAAAGCTGGTCAAGA
>CALDZL010000157.1 GCA_937944295.1 uncultured Sphingorhabdus sp. | reverse complement strand
ACGGGCGATCATGGCCTTAACGCTAGATGGTGTTCCTATTGGTAATGGTATCATCACCGTTGAGAATGAAGCACAAGCCTTGGCGCGTGCCGATGCTGCGCAAAAAGACAAAGGCGGCGAGGCGGCAAAAGCGGCGATTGCACTATATGATTTGGCGGTGCAATTTCGAGGGTAAGGATTGAATTACTATATTTAATCTGGAATATTTCTGGCATCGTTTCTCCATTGATCTATTGTAGATAGCTCTGAAATTAATTTGTATTTCATTCGATGAGAGATAAAATCTGGAGTGTTTATAGGGCCGATAAAAATATCTCTCGGTGGAATAATTATGTATATCTTACCATCTTTGTAATTAGAATAAATATTAGTTGTTATATATTCAGTGTCATTAGTAATTTGGATAGATTGAATTTTACCATTAGGATAGCCAACAGTTAATATGAGTGCTTCATTAATTATTGATATTTGTATCGTCCATGCAGATGGGTAAGTTATAATTTCGGTTACTTCTATTGGTTCAGTGGTAAAAAAACTACTTCCTTTTACTATACTTTCTTTTTCCAGAGAATTTAAATTCCACAGAATTGTTCTGAGCTGCTTGGCATATTCACTGCTTACATATTCTTTCTGTAAAATATTTGAACCTAGACCTAATGCAAGCTTTGCGAAGAATCTAATAGAAAAATTGACATCAGTTGTAATGCGAGTTTTATGTTCTGTGTTGATTCCACGGGATTTGATCCATTTTATTTCATTAATTTCAACGGACGTTTTGTCGTTAGCAGATATTAATTGCTTATCTAATTCTTCTTGTAGGTTAGCAATGTTTGTTAAACAATGTATTCTTGGTTTAGAAAATTGTTTTATTATCGAGATTAAACCTAGCATAGCTCGATAACTCCCTCGATCCACTAGTTGGAAATATATTCTGCCTGTATCTATTTTTTGTCGATCAATTATATTTCCACCCGCGAAACCACTCCATTTAGGATTATCCTCTTGATGGATGAAGTAGATTGTTTCACCGCTAGGGCCAATCCATCTCTCGCAAACTTCTCTTTCTTGTACTGGGAACTCCATATCTAAACCTACAAATGTAGAACTTACCGGTATAGGAGACGCAGGATCTAAATAAGCCATACCTGACGATGTAGCTAAAGCTGAGACAAAAAAGCTTTTGAAAAATGCTCCGTCAACCCATAAACCTGCATTACTATTACATTTTCGACAAACTTGTTGTGTTTTAAATAGATGACCGCAATTTGAACCACCCAAAGATTGTGGCCAAATATGTTCTAGAGAACTTGTGGTGTCGCCAGAAGCGCCACCACAATAAATACAACAGTCAATTATTTTAAGAGATACCAATCTTAAGCCGCTAATTTTCTCAGCACATATTGCAAGATGCCGCCGTTGAGGAAATATTCCATTTCATTGGCGGTATCAATGCGGCACAGCGTATTAAATGTCTCAACGCTGCCATCGGCACGGGTCATTTCCACTTCGACAATCTGGCGCGGGTCAAGCGATGCGACGCCTTTGATAGAGAAGCTTTCTTCGCCCGTCATATTCAATGTTTTGCGGCTTGTGCCTTCTTCAAATTGAAGCGGCAGCACGCCCATACCAACTAGGTTGGAACGGTGAATACGCTCAAAACTCTCAACGATTACGGCCTTAACGCCAAGCAAATTTGTGCCTTTTGCCGCCCAATCGCGCGATGACCCTGTGCCATATTCCTTGCCGCCAATGACGACCAATTGCTTGCCATCGGCTTTGTGGCGCATCGCCGCATCATAAATAGCCATGGTTTCGCCTTGATATTTGGTCATGCCGCCTTCGACGCCTGGGACCATTTCATTTTTGATACGGATATTGGCAAATGTTCCGCGCATCATCACTTCATGGTTGCCGCGCCGTGATCCATAGCTGTTGAAATCGGCTTTGGAAACTTGATGCGATTTAAGATATTCGCCCGCAGGAGAGTCTTCCTTGATCGCACCTGCTGGTGAAATATGATCGGTGGTGATGCTGTCGCCGAGCAATGCAAGAACCTTTGCATCATTAATATCACCAACAGGGGCAGGCGCCATTTCCATGCCTTCGAAATAAGGTGGGTTCGCGATGTAAGTTGAACCCGCACGCCATGCGAATGTCGGTGTGCCTTCAACTTTAATGTCTTGCCATGCCGCATCGCCATCATAAACATTGGCATAGCGGTTTTCAAACATCTCGCGGCCAACATGCGCCTCAATAGCCTCGCGTACTTCGTCATTGCTCGGCCATACATCTTTTAGGAAAATATCTTGCCCATCGCTGCCTTGGCCAAGCGGGGTGCTATAAATATCTTCGCGTACCGTGCCTTTCAGCGCATAGGCCACAACCAATGGCGGAGATGCGAGATAATTGGCCTGAACGTCAGGCGATACGCGGCCTTCGAAATTACGGTTGCCCGATAGTACGGAGGCGGCAATCAGGCTATGTTCGTTAATCGCTTTGCTAATCGGGGCAGGCAGCGGCCCAGAGTTACCAATACAGGTGGTGCAGCCATAGCCAACAAGGTTGAAACCTTGTGCATCCAAATCCTCTTGCAGGCCAGCTTTGACCAAGTAATCGGTCACCACTTGGCTACCGGGGGCTAAGGATGTTTTGACCCAAGGCTTAACGAATAATCCTTTTGCGCGCGCTTTGCGGGCCACAAGGCCAGCGGCGATAAGCACCGATGGGTTGGATGTGTTGGTACAGCTTGTGATCGCGGCAATAGCGACATCACCATCACCAATGGTATAATCCGCTCCATCAACAGCGACTTGCGCGCCCTCGGCAGGGCGGCCAAAGACATCGACCAAATCTTTATTATAGCTCTCGTCCAGCTCGCTTAACGCCACCCGGTCTTGCGGGCGTTTTGGCCCAGCCAGTGATGGCACAACGCTGCTCATGTCTAGCTCTAATGTTTTGGTGAATACAGCTTCTGGTGCATTATCATCGCGCCAGAATCCTTGTTCTTTGGCATAGGCTTCGGTCACGGCAATCACTTGCTCATCGCGGCCCGTGAGGCGCATATAATCTAGTGTCTTATCGTCGATAGGGAAGAAACCGCAGGTTGCGCCATATTCGGGCGCCATGTTAGAAATTGTCGCACGATCAGCCAGTGATAATGCTGCGACACCTGGGCCATAAAATTCCACGAAACGGCCAACAACACCCACTTTACGTAGCATCTCAACGCAGGTTAAAACCAAATCGGTTGCGGTAATACCCTCGGCCAATTCACCCGTGAGTTTGAAGCCAACAACCTCTGGAATGAGCATCGACACAGGTTGTCCGAGCATCGCCGCTTCAGCCTCGATACCGCCAACGCCCCAACCCAAAACACCTAGGCCATTAATCATGGTGGTATGGCTATCGGTGCCAACACAAGTATCAGGATAAGCCACCATATCGCCATTTTGATCGGTGCTGGACCAAACGCCGCGCGCTATATTTTCCAAATTCACTTGGTGACAAATACCCGTTCCGGGAGGAACAGCATGGAAATTATCCAATGCTTTGCTGCCCCATTTTAAAAACTCATACCGTTCGGCATTACGGTCATATTCCAGTGCAACATTATTTTCAAAGGCTTGAGCCGTACCAAATTCATCGACCATCACACTATGGTCAATCACCAAATGCACTGGGACTTGCGGGTTAATTTTTTCGGCATCTGCACCCAAATTATTCATCGCATCGCGCATCGCGGCCAAATCAACGACGCAAGGAACGCCCGTAAAATCTTGGAGCAAGACGCGAGCAGGGCGATATTGAATTTCGGCATCGCTTTTTGCGTTATTTTGCCAATCGACCACGGCTTGCGCATCATCGGTGGTGACGGTCACGCCATCCTCAAAGCGGAGCATATTTTCAAGAAGCACTTTTAATGTGAAGGGCAAGCGTGAGATATCACCCAATTTCTCAGCCGCTTTTGAGAGCGAATAATAAGCGATATTTTGTTCACCAACTTGCATTGTGCCGCGCACATTAAGCGTATCTTGTCCTGTGGTTGTCATGTGGGTGCTCCGTAATAATTGCCAACAAGTTCTGCATAGTGTTGGCGGTTGAATCATTTCTTCACTCCTAGACGATAGCTTGCTTTACTGCAATGTTTCGGCAGGGGAATATGGTTGAAATATGGTCTTTATTGTGAATTATTGTCGAAGTGGCATAGAAAAAACATAAAATCTATCTTTTGCTGCAGTGTTAACCATTTATTTACCATGATTGACGATAATTAATTGTAATATTTACCTCCATAGTAACAATGAGGCCTATCATGTCTGGTTCATTAGAAAAGTATGAAAATTATAACGATAGAAGATTATGGCGTGCGGGTTTATTCTTCATTGCTTTGCTCAGCAGTTGCACCATATTTATATCTTCCATCGTCTCAAGCGCATCCGCCAATATCATATTGCAAAATCAGGTCTCGCTGACCAGTAAAGTATATGTCATTCGCAGTGAGAAAGATGAAAGTGGTGCAGAAGTAGAAGTTTTAAAAACGCCCAATGATGTTGTCGTAATCCCTGGTGATAAGCTAAAATTTATTTTATCTTATCGCAATGAAACAGGTCAAATTGTCGATGGTTTTAGAGCGATTAACCCTATGCCTGGAGCTGTGCAATTTTCGCAAGTGACTGAGGATTGGGCCGAGGTTTCCGTTGATGGGGGGCAAAATTGGGGGAAATTAGAAAATCTAACTATTGAGACCAGAGTTCCGCAAGGTGAAGCGGTTACTAGGCGGAATGCGGGAGCAGAAGATGTTACCCATGTGCGTTGGGTTTTTGATAAATCAATAGCTATCAATGAAGCGGGTAATTTATCTTTTGAAGGTGTGGTAAAATAGATGTAGAGTTAAAATTTACTCGATAAGAACTCGAATATAATATATATTATTTTGTGGATGTTAATTTTGTGTGTTTTGAGAGAATATATTAATAAGTAACCAATCACTGTATCACGATGGTACAATCGGTGTTATTGAACATGTTAAATAAACTATATTGATTATATTAACCCTTAATAGGGCTGGTAATTTTGGTTTTTTGTTGGCAATCTAAACTACAGAATATTTTAAGCAGATTTTAAAGGAGCAATATATGTCTCTCAAATTTAACAAGTGGAACGCTTATGCTATTCCTATTGCATTGCTTGCATTGCCCTTATCATTGAGCGCCTGCGGATCAGATGAAGCTCCTGTCACAGAAGAATTAGACGCCAATTTAATTGAAAGCGATCCAGAAGCCAATGTAGCGTTGGATGACCGTATTTTAGTTGATCCAGATTTAACAGATAGTTCTAATAATAATGCGGTTCAAAATGTAAATGGCAGCCAGTCAGCCGCAATACCTGCCGACAGAGGTTCTAGCCGAGATGCACTCACAATAGCTGAGATAAAAGATGCTCCTGCTCTTGTTGCGCCAGATCCCGACATATTGAGCGCAGAAGAGTGTAATAATTGTGGTCAAAGTAGCCAAGGTGCAACATTGGGTGCGCGTGCAGAGGAACAATCTGTACAGCGCGGTAAAGGTGGATGCGATGCGAAATTAGAATATGGCGCAGCTTGGGCCAACCGCATGCCAGCAGAATTTCCCGTATATCCGCGTGGCCGCGTATTAGAAGCGGCTGGTGTTGAAGGCGGTCTTTGTGATATTCGCGTGGTAAGCTTTACCAGCAATGTTGCGTTGAAAAAAATCGTTGACTATTATTATTCACTGGCGCGCCATACGGGCTATACTGCTGAATATGTGCTACGCGAGGGTGAGCATACATTGGGCGGCGTTCGTGA
>CALDZL010000156.1 GCA_937944295.1 uncultured Sphingorhabdus sp. | reverse complement strand
ATTAAATTCAAGCTGTAATTTAACATCTTTTGCAATGGTGAATAGCGTCGAGCTTAGCTCTTCTTTCATCACCTTTTGCGCCTCTAATGCGCTATCGATATAGGCATAATTGCCATTGCCGACATTGGCGATGCCTTCCATTATGCTCTCGTTATAATTGCCTTGGCCATAGCCCAGCATCGTCAATGTAACACCGCTTGCCCGTTCTTTCGCGACTATATCTTTAAGCTGATCGGTACCCGTTGTTCCCACATTAAAATCACCATCGGTGGTCATGATGATGCGGTTGATCGCGTCTTTATCATAATTGCTACGCGCTACATTATAAGCCATTTTTAGCGCATCACCGCCCGCCGTTGAACCTCTTGCAACCATGCAAGATAATGCTTCTCTAATATGCGCTTTGTTCGATGTTGGTTTAAGCAATGTTCCGACCTTGCCCGAATAGACCACAATCGATACACGATCATCATCGCGTAATTGCCGAGACAGGGTCAATAAAGTTTGTTTGACCAATGGTAATTTATTTTTGCTACGCATCGATCCTGATACATCGACCAAAAACACCAAATTGGCGGATGGCCGCTGCGCCCGATCAATATCATAGCCGCGCAATCCAATACGCAATAATTGCGTATCTTTGTTCCAAGGCGTTTGCGCCATATCGGTGGTTACGCTGAACGGTGTTTTGCGGTCTTTGGGCAGCGGATAATCATAGCGGAAATAATTGATCATCTCTTCGCTGCGTACAGCGGCCTTGGGCGGCAATTGGCCATCGCGCAAAAACCTACGCACATTGCTATAGCTACCCGTATCGACATCAACGCTAAATGTTGACACAGGCGTATCGGTAACGCGCTTTATACTCGCAACCTCTTCGCCATCATATTTTTCATTCTCACGTGGAGGAAGCAATATTGGGCGTGGATAACGATGCTTGGGAAAGGGTAATGTAGAGATATTCTCTTTTGCAGGGGCTGATGCTTCGACAGCATCTGCCGATACGCTAGCTGCTGAAACCCTATTACCTGTAACAATAACAGGAACTGATTGAACAGATGGCGGGGGTGCTGGAGGAGGAGGAGGCGTTGCTCCAGAAGCAGGAGGCGCAGTTTTAACACGTGCATTGCGGGCAGAAGATATAGGGAAAGGCCGCGTTTGATTATTAAAAATACTGCAATTCACTGGACTGTCTTGAGGTTCAGTGCTGCGATCAACCTGCTCTGATTGCGCCAAGAGCGGTACGCTGGACGATGCAACCACCAACCCAAAACAGGCTGCACTTGCTATGATTTTTGAATATATTTTCATATCATCCCCCAATCTCTATCCCAACACGCACATGGATAACATGCATAGGGATAATGACTAGAATATGAATGGGCGTATCGTTAAGGTCAGATCATCCGCTTTCAGCCTCGCGCGCAATTTCCCGATAGCCAATATCGCGGCGGTAAAAACCGCTTGGAAAATCAACCTTATCTATCGCAGCATAGACGCTTTTTTGCGCGGCTGTGACGCTATCCGCCATTGCGGTGACATTCAAAACGCGCCCGCCGTTGGCCACCAATACGCCGTCCTTGATTGCTGTACCTGCATGGAAAATCTGCACATCATCCTCGTGCGTTCCCAAATCAATCATGCCGCCTTTTTCTGGCGATGCGGGATAGCCCTTGGCCGCCATTACCACTGTCATCGCGCTTTGATTTGAAAATTCCATTGCCTCATCTGCGCCCAAATCACTATCGGCAATGCGTTTGAGCAATACAGCAAAATCACCCTGATAGCGCATCATCAACACCTGGCATTCGGGATCACCAAAACGGCAATTATATTCGATCAACTTCGGCCCATCCGCAGTCAGCATAAGCCCCGCATAAAGCACGCCATTATAAGCCATACCCTCAGCCGCCATAGTTTTCACCGTTGGTTCGATAATATCGCGCATCACGCGATCCTCAAGGTCAGCCGTCAAAACGGGTGCGGGCGAATAAGCCCCCATACCGCCCGTATTGGGGCCAGTATCGCCCTCACCCACGCGCTTATGATCCTGCGCGCTGCCAAAGCGCACTATATTTTTACCATCGGTTAGGGCAAAGAAACTCGCCTCTTCGCCTTGCATAAATTCTTCGATGACGACCTGCGCCCCTGCATCGCCAAATCCGCCACCGAACATATCTTCGATAGCATCCTGCGCCTGTTGCCGCGTTTCAGCGATAATAACGCCCTTGCCCGCCGCCAATCCATCAGCCTTTATCACCACAGGGATTTGAAAATCATCCAGCGCAGACAAGGCCGATGCTTTATCGTGCAAATGCGCATAGCCCGCCGTTGGGATATGGGCTTTATCGCAAATGGATTTGGTAAAGGCCTTAGACCCTTCTAATTGTGCGGCGGCTTTATCGGGGCCGAACACCGAAAAACCCGCTTGGCGCAAATCATTGGCTAGGCCCGCGACCAAAGGTGCTTCTGGCCCTACCACTACCAAATCAATAGATTGGGTTTTGCAAAATTCAGCAACAGAATTATGGTCAGAAACATTCAAATCAACATTATTAGCAAGTTCGGCCATGCCTGGATTGCCGGGTGCTGCGAATAATTTATTTATATTGGGGGATTGCGCGATTTTCCATGCCAGTGCATGTTCGCGTCCGCCAGAACCAATGAGCAGGATATTCATGAACGATTCCCTTTTTGATAAAAATGCTGCCAATAGTGTTAATGATTCAAGCCTAGTAGCGCAGCAAAAGGCGGGCGACAATGCCCAAGAATTATCTGTGTCCGAAATTTCATCATCGCTCAAGAAAATGGTCGAAGATCGTTTTGGTTATGTCAAAATAAGAGGCGAAATTTCAGGCTTCAAACGCGCTGCATCGGGCCATTGTTATTTCGGACTAAAGGACGATAAAGCCCTAATTGATGGCGTGATGTGGAAAGGCAATGCCGCACGATTGCCCTTTGCTGCGGAGGACGGCCTAGAGGTTGTTGCGAGCGGCAAAGTCACCACTTATCCAGGGCGTTCCAAATATCAAATCGTGGTCGATAGCATGGCCTTGGCGGGCGAAGGCGCGCTCATGGCTTTGTTTGAAAAGATTAAGGCGCGGCTGGATGCGGAGGGATTATTTGATCCTGCCCGAAGAAGGCCGCTCCCTTATTTGCCGCGCACCATTGGTATTGTCACATCGCCGACAGGTTCAGTGATCCGCGATATGCTGCACAGGCTCTCCGATCGTTTCCCAAGCCATGTCATCGTCTGGCCAACCATCGTCCAAGGCGATGGCAGCGCCAGTAAAATAGCAGCAGCCATCAACGGGTTTAATATGATTAAGACAGGCAGCCACGTTAAACGCCCCGATTTGCTCATCGTGGCACGCGGCGGCGGTTCGATTGAGGATCTATGGGCATTTAACGAAGAAGAAGTTGTCCGCGCCGTTGCGGCATCGGACATCCCCATCATATCGGCCGTGGGTCATGAAACCGATACCACATTATGCGATTATGCCGCCGATTTACGCGCGCCAACGCCAACCGCTGCGGCGGAAATGGCCGTGCCTGTGCGCGATGATTTGCTCTACACTATTGCCGAATATGGACAGCGCGCCGATACTATCATCAGACGTATGATAGCATTGGGCCGCGAGCGCGTGGAAACACAGAGCCGCCTAATGCCGAAATTATCGGAAATTACGGCACCGCATCAACAGCGCGCCGATGAATATGGCGAGCGATTAAAACAAGCGCTCAAAAATCATATTGGCAAATCAGACGTACGTTTAGCAGGGCCATCGAGCAGTTTAAAACCGCAAATTTTGAACCGCTTAATGAATGATAAATTACGGCAATTACATACCCTTCGCTTGACGCCTGCCCTCATGAATCGTGGTCTCAACAATGCGCAAGAGCGGCTTGATGCGATCTGGAGATTAGCCGAAAGCCTGCATCCTGATCGGCCGCTTAAACAAGGTTTTGCTCGGATCACCAATCATCACGATAAAACATTAACCAGTGCAAAAGCGGCCAGAGCCGAAGACGCAATATACTTGCATTTTTCTGATGATACAGTGGAAGCCATTATCACACAGACATCAGAAGGGACCCATCGGACATCATCAAATAAGGCGCTAAAGAACACAACCGCGACAGACAATGTTGAGATTTCTCAAAAAGCAGCTCGAAAGACTCCTAAGCCTAAGAAAAAAATAGCGGATATAGGACAAGCAGATTTATTCACGTAACGGCCTTACGCATCTCAGCAAGATCATCACCAATATATTAAATTAGTGCAGATAGGTTTTTTTACGACAGCATCATTGCAAGATGAGAAATTTTTGGCCAAAAGCAGATTATGTTAACATTGAATAATAATAAAGTGGCCAAACTCCATTATATGCCCAATAATTTCCGATTGCTCTCACCAGGCGATCATATCCTCTGTGCGATCAGCGGCGCCCCAGTCCCGCTGGAAGATTTGCGCTATTGGAGCGTTGAAAAACAAGAGGGCTATGCCAATGCAGAACTCTCTGTTCAAGCAGCCTTAAAAGATATGAAGTGAGAAATATGCAATGAATATAAAACTGGCTTTTGTCTCGCTACTCTTTGCAGCTCCATCCTGCGACACGGTACCAGGAGAGAGGGATACAGATATTAGCAGTGCATCGATTAATGCTATTACCATCACACAAACTGATAATAAGGAATCCGCTGCGTCATCCGATACGATCGAAAAGGATTTTCAAGAGACATCCGAAACTACCCGAGCTGATTTTTGGATTGCCAAAGAACCGCAGCAAGGTGCCGTTATCAATGCGCGTGTGCCCAGCTATACTGCATCGGTGACGCTCAATGGGCTGAATCTACCGCTTAGCGAGGATGGTTTTTTCCTCATGGGGTTCGACCGCGATGCTGCATCCAATGCATCATTAGTCGCCACTTTAAATGACGGTTCTAAAATACAAAAAACTCTCAATGTTGCTGCTGGAAAATGGCGTTTAGAGCGCATCAATGCACCGTTTCGCGGTGGACGCTCTAGCGCAGCATTCAGAAAATTACGCGGCCCAGAAATTGCGCAGATCGTTGGCGCGCGTAAAATTCAAAGCGATGCACAGGGCTGGCGTCAAGATTTCATATGGCCCGTTAAAGGCCGCATCTCTGGCCGCTTTGGATCGCAGCGCATTTATCAAGGCAAACCTGGCAGCTATCATAGCGGCCTTGATATAGCCGCACCCAATGGTACCCCCTATGTTGCCCCCGCCGATGGCGTGGTAACATTGGTATCGCAAAAACCCTTCACCCTAGAGGGTAATTTGCTGATGATTGATCATGGCAATGGTCTTAACAGCGCCTTTCTGCATAGCTCCTCAATAGCCGTGAAAAAAGGCGATAGGGTCAAGCAAGGTCAAATTATTGGCCGCGTTGGCGCAACGGGCCGCGCCACTGGCCCGCACCTGCATTGGGGCATGAAATGGAACAGAGCACGAACCGATCCTTTGCTATTATTGCCTCCACAATGATTTCTGACTCAATAGTCTCTGGCGCAATAAAAACGCATTTAAGGATATAAATTACGCAATTTACTCAGCACCTGTTGATGCGTCAAATCGAGCTGTAATGGCGTAACCGATATATAATTATCGGCTATCGCTTCTAAATCGCTATCATGGCCTGGCGTATGTTCAATGCCATGCAATCCAAACCAATAATAAGGATAACCGCGCGGGTCTTGGCCCTCGATTATTGCTGCACGGCCATAATCATGAAAGCCTTGGCATGTCGTTTTGATACCTTTGACTTTATCAACATGCGGCGGGAAATTGATATTCATCAACATGCGCGGCGCAAAATCCATATCCATAAGCGGTCTTAAAACTTCCTCTCCCCATTTGCTGGCACAATCAAATGTAACATTATCGCCGCTGCCTTCGCGCGAATAGACTTGGCTCAGCGCAATAGATTTTATCCCCGCTAATGTCCCCTCCATCGCCGCAGCTACGGTCCCCGAATAGGTTACATCATCACCCAAATTGGCCCCACGATTAACACCCGATAATAATAGATCAGGTTTATGATCCTTTATAATTTTGCCAATCCCTAGCATCACACTATCGGTAGGTGTCCCCGTAACGCTATAGCGTTTTGGTCCATGCGTACGGATACGAACAGGCTTAGAAAGTGATAGCGAATGCCCCGCCCCCGATTGTTCCTCTGCGGGGGCAACCACCCAAATATCATCGCTAAACTTTGCGGCAATTTCTTCTAATATGGCCAGACCTGGGGCATTAATGCCATCATCATTACTAATTAATATCCGCATCAGCTAGGTTTTTCAATTTTGGTTATGCCGCCCATATAGGGTATAAGCGCACCAGGGACATGCACGCTGCCATCTTCTTGTTGATAATTTTCGATAATGGCCACCAATGTACGGCCCACAGCCAACCCGCTGCCATTTAATGTATGAACGAAGATACTCTGTTTTTCGCCCTCATGCTTGTAGCGTGTATTCATCCGCCGCGCCTGATAATCACCGCAATTAGAACAGCTTGATATTTCACGATAGAGGCCCTGTCCCGGCAACCAAACTTCTAAATCATAGGTCTTACGCGCCGTTGCCCCCATATCACCTGTGCAAAGTAACATCTTGCGATACGGCAGATTAAGCGCCTGTAATATACCTTCAGCTGCCTGTGTCATGCGTTCATGCTCTGCGGCAGATTGCTCTGGCGTGGTGATGCTCACCATTTCCACTTTTTCAAATTGATGTTGGCGGATCAAACCCTTAGTATCGCGTCCTGCACTGCCCGCTTCACTGCGAAAACAAGGCGTAAGCGCGGTTAAGCGAATGGGAAATTGCGATTCATCCAATATTTGTTCGCGCACCGAATTTGTGAGGCTGACTTCTGCTGTGGGAATGAGCCAATGCCCTTCGGTAGTTTGAAAACTATCTTCAGCAAATTTTGGCAACTGTCCCGTGCCAAACAAAGAATGATCGCGCACCAAATAGGGCACCGCGCATTCTTGATAGCCATTTTTGATAGTTTGTTGATCAAGCATAAATTGACCAATAGCACGATTTAATCGTGCCATAGCGCCCTGCATAAAGGTAAAACGCGCACCCGACATGGCCGCGCCCGTCTCAAAATCCAAACCCAATTCAGGACCCAAATCGGCATGATCGCGGGGTTCAAAATCAAATGCACGCAGATCGCCCCATCGCTCTAACTCGACATTATACTCTTCATCCTCACCCGTAGGGGCATCATCATCTGGCAAATTGGGCAAAGCCGACAGCATATTATACAGCGCCTTGCTCAATGAGCGCTCTTCTTCTTCCAATTCGGGCATGCGCTTTTTG
>CALDZL010000155.1 GCA_937944295.1 uncultured Sphingorhabdus sp. | reverse complement strand
ATCTCGCCGCCGCCTTTGCGGGTGCGATCAACAATCGCATCCATTTTCTCTTGTGTGGACCAGCCCATTTTGATGAGGTCTGGAACAGGAATACCCGCAACGGTGGAATAACCCAAAACCGGAACCATCGTATCGCCATGGCCGCCTAGCACGAATGCAGTCACATCTTCGACCGATACTTTAAATTCATCGGCCAAGAAATGGCGAAAACGCGCGCTATCCAAAACGCCCGCCATACCCACCACCATATTATGCGGCAGACCAGAAAATTCGCGTAAAGCCCAAACCATTGCATCTAGTGGGTTGGTGATACAGATTACAAAAGCATCAGGCGCATGGGTTTTAATACCCTCACCTACGGCTTTCATCACCTTTAAATTGATACCAATGAGATCATCGCGGCTCATGCCGGGTTTTCGCGCCACACCAGCGGTAACGATAATAACATCTGCGCCCGCTATGTCGGCATAATCGCTTGTGCCTTTAAGGTGAGAATCAAATCCATCGACAGGCGCTGCTTGAGAGAGGTCTAACGCTTTACCCGCTGGCATCCCCTCTGCGATATCAAATAGGACAACGTCGCCCATTTCTTTTGAGGCGGCCAAATGAGCCAATGTGCCGCCAATCATACCTGCGCCGATAAGGGCTATTTTATTACGGGCCATAGTGATATTCCTTATATGTTGATCCAGTTATACGGCATACAGCCTTGTATTAATCAGATTTCTTAATTTATCCTATTCACTAGAACGATTATTAGGCAGATACAAGTCCACTTTAAAAATGATTATAAATATTTTATGCAACTTATTCGCAATAGCAATAGAGTTATAACATAGTCTTATTATTTCCATAATATGCAGATTTAGCAGCCCTTAAAACGATATATTTCTTAAATTTGCTGATCTTCATTGCCATGGCCATAGGAGAGATACTCCTCTGATTGCATCTCAAGCAACCTTGATACGGTGCGTTCAAATTCAAATTTACCATCGCCTGTCTCGTATAGATCATCGGGACTGGCATCGGCACTGGCCATAAATTTGACCTTATATTCATAGAGGGCGTCAATGAATGTAACAAAACGCGCCGCTTCATTGCGGTTTTCGGGCCCTAATTTTGGGATACCGACCATGATGACGCTATGATATTTACGGGCAATAGCCAAATAATCGGCTGCACCGCGTGCCTCAGCGCATAATTTTTTAAAGGACACAACGGCAACACCCTTTAGGCTGCGAGGAATTATTAAAGTGCGGCCTTCGCTGATATGGAGTGTCTCGCTAGGCACTTCGCCATCGGGTGCATAATCGGTCAGACGGAAAAATATTTCGCTCAACGCTGTGGTTGCCTTTTCTCCATTAGGGCTGTGCCAAATGGAAGCATCACCCAACCGTTCGCGACGATAATCCGTAGGCCCATTCAGGGAGATTATGTCTAATTTATCAGAAATTAAATCAATGAAAGGTAAAAATAAGGCACGGTTAAGTCCGTCTTTATATAAATCCTGTGGAATACGATTAGATGTTGTAATGATAGTTACGCCAGCACCAATTAACCCTGTAAATAGCCGTGACATTATCGCGGCATCCGCCATATTATTGACCACCATTTCATCGAAGCAAAGCAAGCGCGATTCATCTGCAATAGCATCCACAACTGGCGGGATAGGATCACCTTTTTCTTTATCACGTTCGATACGAAGCCGTGCATGCATCTCGATCATAAATTCATGAAAATGAGCGCGCCGTTTGCGGTTAATTTTCGCGTTGTCATAGAATATATCCATCAACATGGATTTACCACGGCCAACGCCACCCCACATATATATACCGCGCACAGGATTAGGTTTGCGCCCTAAAGCGCGCCATATCACGCTTCCACGCGGTGGGATTGCCTCCAACTCTTCTTTTACGCGCGATAATTGTAAAACCGCACGGCGTTGATCCTCATCGGCTTTTAATTCTCCAGCTGCTATCAGGCGTTCATAATGGTTGATGAATGTTGGCATAGCTCAGATGGGTCGTTTTTTATATTGTGGTAATTTTTTAACCAAGGATGTGAAGGCGGCTACAGACTCATTATTTTGTGTTATTGTGCCGCGCATAAAATATAGGCTTCGGGTTTCTTTGGTAATATATATTTTTGCTTCAATTATATGGCCAATTTTGACTGCGCCCGTGAACTGGGTTTGTAAATCGACCGTAACTGCATAAGCGGCCCATTTGTCATGCAATATGTGCAGCGCACCAAACAAGGCTACATCGATGAAACCAAGCATAGCCCCGCCATGCATCACGCCACCGAAATTGCTATGCCTTTGCTGCGGGGTCATTTGCACTAAAGCATGTTCGTCATCGTTGGAAACATGATTTTTACGCACCAATAGCTTACCAAGCGACGCATTAAAACTACTTGTGTCTTTGATGGCCCAATTCAGCCATTCTGAATCGTCGCTATCGGGCGTGAATATAAAAGGCTGTTCATCCATATGTTCAACCCTTCCTCACTATCAATTGCATAAGCTATGTAATGATTAAATTTGACGTTCTGCCACCATCTTTTTGGTTTCCGCAATAGCCTTGGCTGGCGATAATCCTTTGGGGCAAGCATTGGCGCAATTCATGATGGTATGACAACGATAGAGACGGAATGGGTCTTCCAATTCATCTAGGCGCTCGCCCGTCATTTCATCACGGCTATCTGCGAGCCAACGATAGGCTTGCAAGAGGATGGCAGGACCCAAAAATTTATCGCTATTCCACCAATAGCTCGGGCAGCTGGTTGAACAACAAGCGCATAAGATGCATTCATAGAGACCATCAAGTTTTTCGCGGTCTTCGGGAGATTGCAGGCGCTCTTTGTCGGATGGTTCGGGCGTTACCGTTTGCAGCCAAGGTTTAATCGATGCATATTGCGCATAGAAATGGGTAAAATCAGGAACTAAATCCTTGATAACTTCCATATGCGGTAATGGTGTGATTTGCACATCACCTTTAATATCTTCGATAGCGGTGGTGCACGCAAGACCATTTTTACCATCGATATTCATGGAACAGGAACCGCAGATTCCTTCGCGGCAAGAACGGCGGAATGTTAGAGAAGGGTCCTTTTCACCTTTCATTTTGATAAGTGCATCAAGAACCATGGGGCCGCAATCATCTAAGTCAATTTCAAAATTGTCATAGCGTGGATTTTCTCCGCTATCGGGATCATAACGATAGACCTTGAAATTCTTTATATTGGTGCCGTCTTCAGATTTATGCACCTTGCCTTTGTTGCGTATCTTGCTATTTTTCGGCAATGTAAATTCGGCCATAATCATTTCCTTACTACTAATTGCATCAGCCTTAAACAAATCTATGATTCATCTCAAGCATTTCATGATAATATATAGGTGAAGCTATTGTTTTTTTGCTAAATCTGCTCTGATAATGCTTTCGGTTAATATTATATCCTCGGGTTTATCAACATCTATACAGGCTTGTGCTTGCGGCATAGCGATAAGTGCTATGTCTGCTCCAAATTTCTGCCCTACCCTTTTAATCGCCTCAGGTAGCGTGATTAAACGCAAAATAGAGGCCAGTAAAAACCCAATACCGAAAGCGCCAATAATCTTGCGCCCTTTTTTACGGTCTTGCTCTATACTTTGCCAAAATTCTAACAAGGGCAGGGCTTTGTCACGATCACCAAGCCAAAACATATTGGCTCCTGACCATTTGCCGCCTTTAAATTTGAGCCAAGTGCGTTTTGATTCTGGATATTCAGCGAGTAATATTATACTTTCAACCATAGCAACCGCAATATCATGATGCTGGGCAGCCGCACAGAAATGCGTAATCATATCGTGGCTTAACAGCACATTATCGCCTGTCGTGAGCAAAATAGGGCAATGGGCGTGCTTGCTAATCAAAGTGCTAACAGAGCCACTAATCCCCGCACCGCTCTGATGCATTATAACGCGCGGATTATCTATCATTTGTGATAATATTGGGTCATCATCAAATGCATATATGTCTTGATGCAACACCCAAATCTTGTTGATTCCGGGGTGCGATAATAATGTTTTAAGCGGATAATAGAGCATCGGCTTACCTGCTATAGGTACCAACGCCTTGCAAGATGTACCCGCATTTTGTGACAATATCTCAATACCTGGTCTATTGCCTGCTAATAATATCACATCAAATTGAATCAGATTATCATGCATCAACGATGCTTCTCTATAAAGTTTATGCTATCCTCTAATATGGGTCCATAACCGTGAAATGGCCGAGCAAAGGCCATGATGATTCCATAATGATCCATATTGGGATATTCGATGACTTCTGCATCGCCATTCACATCGGTTACAGCCGCCTTCAACCTCTGCCCATTACGCGGATATACGGTTGTATCATCTGTCCCACTGAGCAATAACATGGGCGCAGCATCGCCGCGCGCATAGGTTATCGGTTGCGTTTCCTCGGGTTTTGGCCACTCGCCGAGCGCGGCCTTCGCAGCATCACTTGTGAAGGGCAGAAAGTCATAAGGTCCCGCTAGACCAATGATGCCTTTAATTTTGGAGGGATCGCTGCCCAATGCATTCAAATATCTATGATCAAGGCCTATCAACATTGCTAAATGCGCGCCCGCACTATGTCCCATGATGAAAATATTGCTGCTATCACCTCCATAACGTGCGATATTCTTCTCTGTCCAGACGAATGCACTGGCTGCATCTTCTACAAAAGCGGGGAATGTAACATCGGGCGTTTTGCGGTAATCAGCAATCACGCTAACATATCCACGGCTAGCCAGAGCGCGGCCTAAAAAGGCATAGCCTGCTCTTTCACCATCGCGCCAAGAGCCACCATGATAAAATATGATAACAGGCAGTTTTTTGCCATCGGCCTGGGCATTTGTACCTTTTTGTTCGGGCCAATATATGTCTAATTTTTGTCGATCAGTATCACCAAATTCTATATTTTTATTGACATAGGCAAATTGCCGTTCGCCAATCAAATAAGCCTTATCAGCAAAATTTAGCTTTTGCGGACCAGTCAATCCATAAAACCATAAGGCGAAACCAATAATAGGTACAATTATGAGTAAGAATATATATTTTGACATGTTCGCTTATTGCCTCAAATCATAAAGATGGGCAATAGCCCTATACGCCAATTAATTTAATGTTTATGAGGCTTTGATCAAATTATGGTATAGTATGATTAGTAATAGCAGGGATGAGATATGGCTTCGGCTTTTGCGTATCGAAAAGAGATTGATGGCTTAAGGGCGCTTGCTGTCCTCCCTGTGTTGTTTTTTCATGCTGGATTTGAAATATTCTCTGGCGGTTTTGTTGGAGTCGATATTTTTTTTGTAATTTCTGGATATTTGATAACGTCAATAATCCTGAGCGAAATGCAGGATCAAAAATTTTCTTTGCTGAAATTTTATGAACGGCGTGCACGGCGGATTTTACCAGCATTATGTACCGTAATAATATGCTCTGCCATAGCTGCTTATTGCGTCATGTTACCCGAACAATGGCGCGACTTTCTGCAGAGCGGGATTTCTGTAATATTTTTTGCTTCTAATATTTTCTTTTGGCTAGAAGATGATTATTTCGCAGCTGTCTCAGAAGAGAAGCCTCTGCTGCATAGCTGGAGTCTAGCAGTAGAAGAACAATATTATATATTTTTTCCGCTTCTGGTCATTGCATTATGGCGGTTTGGCCGTAATCCCATGCTCTATGTGATCGGGTTTTTGGCGTTGTTAAGTTTGATAAGCGCTGAATATGGATCACGGCATTATCCTAGCGCGAATTTTTATCTATTATTTGGCCGTGCTTGGGAAATATTAGCGGGGAGTATTGCCGCATTCTATCTACAAAAAACAAATCATGATGGTAGATTATATGACCGATTGAGCTGGCTTGGCTTTATTCTTTTATGTGTTGCAATTTTTATATTTGATAAAGATACACCTTTTCCCTCGCTCTATGCGCTTGTCCCAGTAATCGGCACGTTAATAATCATAATATGCACGCGCAGCGATAGAGGCTTTGGTAAAATATTATCGCATCCATTATGGGTTGGCGTCGGTTTGATAAGTTATAGCCTCTATTTATGGCACCAGCCTGTTTTTGCATTTGGCCGATTGTTAGTATTTGAGATGGGATGGACCTTAAAAATTGCTCTGATAACTATATCGATAATCTTAGCCTGTTTGAGCTATTATATTATCGAGAAACCAGCGCGTCATGCTTGGTTAAAGGGCGCAAAACCGATGCATTTATTGATGAATGCTATGATCATTCCATTTGCTTTGGTTTTGGCTTTTGGATTTATGCTGTGGCAACAAGTGGAACCGCTCAATGGCGGTAGTAAATATGCCTATGCTGGTGAGAATAAGCCTTGGAATTATGGGAATGAAGCAGCTAATAACAGAGCTATTTTCCTGTATGGCGATAGTCATGCGCGACAATATGCGTCCATATTTGAAAATTATGCCGCTGATGAAAAATATGACTTTGAATTAATTGCTGGTCCAGCCTGTCTCTCGCTCCCAGGTTTAACAAACTATTATAATGGAGAAATTTCCTCTGAATGTATTGCTCAATATCAAAAACTAAAGGATAAAGTCCAAGCGTTACCTGCTAAAAAGCATGATGATAATATTATCATTATTGCGCATCGTTGGGGGCCTTTATTATCGGATTTAGAAGGTAATATCATTGGCAAAGTTGATAGCCAATCTGCTAAGGATAATCCGCAAAAGGCTAAGGATGCTCTATTCGCGTCTATTCGTAAAATGATGACTGAGTTTCCAGCGTCTCAAAAATTGATATTCATTGGTAATGTACCAGCTGTGACACCTTCATCTGAGCAAATGAAGCATGGTCCAGCAAGATGTTTTCAATATATCAACGCTGATTGTCCGATGCAATTCTCACGCAAAGAAGGGGAGTTATTTGCATTGAATCGAGAGATACGCACTCTGTTAAATGCTTATCCCAATGCCTATTTCTTTGACCCTTATAATAGCTTTTGTGACGATAAAAAATGTTATGTAGGGCGCAAAAATGACATATATTATTCGGATGATTCTCATTTAACAGCATCGGCTACACATATTTTTATGGCACAAGAAAAGTCTAAACTAGATACGATATTGAAAAAATAAGCATATGAACATTATATGCATAAAAAAGGCGACCGTTGGGTCGCCTTTTGAATTTCGTATATCGTAAAACTTAACGCTTTGAGAATTGGAAGCTACGGCGTGCTTTGGCGCGGCCATATTTCTTACGTTCAACAACGCGGCTATCGCGTGTTAAGAAACCAGCCGCTTTTACTGCACTACGTAATTTAGGTTCATAGCGGGTTAGAGCCTGTGAAATACCATGTTTAACTGCACCAGCTTGGCCCGATAAACCGCCGCCTTTAACCGTAGCCACAACATCATATTGACCCGTACGTTCTGTAAGGTCGAATACTTGATTGATGACCAAGCGCAAAGTTGGACGCGCAAAATATTCGGTTTGATCACGGCCATTGACAATGATCGAACCTTTGCCAGGTTTCAACCAAACACGCGCCGTTGCATCTTTACGGCGACCGGTCGCATAAGCGCGGCCAAATTTATCCAGCTCTTGCTCACGCAAAGGGGCAGGCTCTTGAGTATTTTCAGTAGGGGCGATGGTTTCTAAATCGGCCAAAGAGGTTTTGGCTTCTTCTGCGGTATTTGTTTCGGTGGTTTCAGACATTATGCATCTACCTTATTTTTACGATTTTTAGAGGCAATATCAAGAATAGCAGGTTTTTGACCTTCGTGCGGATGTTCTGTACCATTGTAGAGATGTAATGCACGCATTTGATCACGTCCCAATGGGCCACGAGGAACCATGCGCTCCACTGCTTTTTCAAGAACGCGCTCTGGGAACTGCCCTTCAAGTATTTTTTCTGCTGTTACGCCTTTGATTCCACCTGGATGACCTGTGTGGCGATAATATGTTTTTTGTTTTAACTTATTGCCCGTAAAGCGCACTTTATCAGCATTGATTACGATTACATGATCGCCGCAATCAACATGTGGGGTATAGCTGGGTTTGTGCTTGCCGCGCAAAATATTGGCGATGATGGTGGCTACGCGACCAACAACTAAGCCTTTGGCATCAATAATGTGCCACGCTTTTTCGACATCTTGCGGGCGAATCGATTGGGTAGTTTTTGATAACGCCTTCATGGGTTCAACCTCTTGTAAATGAGACTATAATGGAATTGCTCGAATGAACAGTTGTGCGCGCTATTGGAGTTTTTGTTGGATTAAGTCAAGATATAAAGGCTTTTCTAGACGGGTAAAATAATACCCTAAGCTTTCTGCTGTATGCACATAATATTAAGCTTGTTGCAAATTCAGGGTAATTTTAGCTCTATTTGTGTGATTATTTTGCGATTTTTATCACCTTGCGATTGATTTATACGGACTAACTTGTGCACGAGCCCAGTCTGGCGTGAGATATAAAAATTGCTTGTCTCCATAATCAAGCCATTTTGACGTTCGTTATTCTTACTAACCATGATCAACATATTATCTATGTCTGGCTCATGATAGGTTAATATTTTGCCAGTAAATGATAGTAATAAAGCCATATCTTGTGATAATATGGCCTTGCGACCTAGAGGTGGTATATTTTTAACGCTGTTAATTAGCGTTTCATATTCTTGTTGCTGGTCTTGGGTTCTTTTCCCAGCATTATGTTCGATTTGATTAATTGAGTCTATCATGCTATTCCATATTTTATCAGCATTAAGAAGCTCTAATTTTTCATTGGCATAATCATATGAATATTGGCTGATACTGCCTACTTTAGGATAGGCATTAGCAAATATATTGATGATCTTTGAATCGCCTTCAATTTTGACATCAATTATTTCTGCACTTATGTCATAACCTATAATATTATCATTACTGCTAGGTGTAAAAATAATATCGCGTATCAAATGGATTTTGACCTGTTTGTCACTAATATGATGCGTTTGTATTTTTTCCACACGAATAGGGACATGAATGGGCGGGGATAGATTGATTCGTTGAGATTGAGCTTCATTTATTTTTATCTCAACATTCTCTATATTGGGTTGCGCTATCAATAGAGCCAGAGAGCTTATCACCATCATAATTTTGCTATTTTCTCATGTTGGTTTGTGCCGATGCAATGAAACCCCCAAGTGACTGATGCTACCACCAATGCCCCCACAGCTTGATGCAGCACGGCTAATGTAAAATTCATACCGCTCATTACTGTAGCAATGCCCAGCAATATTTGTATGCTTAAGACTGCATATATTGCTATGGAAATATGATGTGCGCCCACTGCTTTTACGCGGCGCGCCAATATCACCAATGTAGCAACCAATATCCAGGCCCACCAACGATGTGCAAAATGCAGCCAAAAAGGGTCATTGCCAAGCATGGATAAAGCACCATTGCTGCTATCGATTCCATCGGGGATGAATTTATCATTCATGAGCGGCCAGTCAGAGGCAACATAACCAGCGCGCAGTCCAGCTACATAAGCACCCAGTAAAAGTTGGATGAATAATATCGCACCGACTATTTTGCTCAAATGCATTAAAGCAGCGGGTTTATGATTATGCTGTAATGATCGTAAATCCAATGCTGTCCAGATAAGTCCTGCCATGATGAATAAGGCAGTCAGTAAATGTATAGCGAGCCGATAATGGCTAACATCTGTGCGTTCAGATAGGCCTGATGCGACCATCCACCAGCCAATTGTGGCTTGTAAAGCACCGAGGGCCAATAACGCCAATAGTCTTGGTTTATAGCTTCGCGGAATACTATTTTTTATCCAGAACCATAATAATGGTATAGCAAAGGCTAACCCTATGAAGCGTGCCAATTGGCGATGCGCCCATTCCCAAAAATAGATGAATTTGAAATCATCCATAGCCATACCTTTATTGATGAGTTGATATTCTGGAATCTGCTTATATTTCTCAAACTCACTGGCCCAATCGGCTTCATTTAATGGCGGTAATGCTCCTGCAATCGGCTTCCACTCGGTGATACTTAGGCCCGATTCTGTAAGACGTGTTATACCGCCCACAACAACCATCAAAAATACCAGAGCCGCAACCGTAAATAACCAATTTGCGATAGCAATAGGCTGTTTCAGGTTGGTACGGACTCCACTCTCAATATTGGCTGAAATATTCATGTTGAAACTATGGCAATCTTGAATGTGAGATGCAAGCATATCTGTACGAAATTAGCGAGATAACAGCTATAATCCATACATAATGTATAGCGATATTTTGTATGAAAATCATATTTTTTGATGAAGTTTAAGACCTAATTGCTGTATGATTTATTTTTTTAGCAAAATATCAACAATGATATGTTGTAACGTGAAGAGAGTCTCCCTATATGGACTATATTAAATATATAAAGATTCGTAATAATGTTAGCAAAGATAGAAAATTGGTCCGCGAAAGGATATTTTGATAGTCTCGGTCTGGGGCTTGCGGGCTTGTGCCTTGTTCATTGCCTTGCTAGCGCAGTGATCATAACTGTATTGGCCTCTGCTGGCGGTATATTATTACATCCAGCAATACATGAAATAGGGGTATTATTTGCTCTATTATTCGGCGGTTTTGCCTTAATTAGCGGCTATTATCGCCATGGTTTTATCTTACCTCTTGCGATAGGCTCGATTGGGCTGGGCATGATGCTTGGCGCATTAACTCTACCGCATGGTAGTAGTGAGATATTGTATACGATCATGGGTCTTGCGGTTTTGGCTTTGGGTCATGATCTTAATTATCGAGCGTCACACTAAATTACTATTTCTTCGCTACAAAAGGCCATTATCAGAAACTTGCTGATAATTGTGCATTCATATCAGCTTGCTCTAATCGATAAAAAGCCGTAAACATGAAAAATGGCTCATTCTCATAAACATGACGAACATGCTGGCGATGCTCTGACGGATGCAGCAAAACAGCAATTATCGCATTCTGGTGAACAATGGACGCAGATGCGAGAGGATATTTTTACTGTATTAGCGGATTTTCAAAAACCAGCATCTGCTTATGATATTGCTGATATTGTATCGCAAAAACGCGGTAAACGCGTTGCACCCAATAGTATATATCGTATATTAGATTTATTTGTGGATACCAATCTGGCGCGCAAGGTAGAGAGCAGCAATGGGTATTTGGCCAATAGTCATCCAGCCTGCATGCATGACTGTATCTTTTTAATCTGTGACAATTGCGGATGCGCAGTGCATTTGGATGATGATATATTGACCAAAAATGTGCGTGATGCCGCACAAGCTTCAGGGTTTGTAAATGTGCGCCCTGTGATTGAGGTGCGCGGAATATGCTCTGATTGCGACAAAAAATAGGATAATTGCTATATACATAGGGTGGATAAATACCATTAATTGATCGTTATCATCAATAATGCTTTGTAATTATATGTTAAATAATATTAAGAGAATATATGAACAATAGCCAAAAACCATCGACTCCGCTGCTTGATACAGTGCATTATCCCAGTGATTTGCGTAAATTATCATCTAGTGAATTGCCTGCACTAGCCGCTGAATTACGGACAGAACTGATTGATGCCGTATCTGTTACGGGCGGACATTTGGGGGCTGGGCTTGGTGTAGTTGAATTAACCACCGCTATTCATTATGTTTTCAATACGCCAGAAGATCGGTTGATTTTTGATGTGGGACATCAATGCTATCCGCATAAAATACTCACAGGTCGCCGTGATCAAATTCGTACTTTGCGTCAAGGCGGCGGCCTGTCTGGCTTTACGAAACGTAGCGAGAGCGAATATGATCCTTTTGGCGCAGCCCATAGTTCAACTTCAATTTCGGCGGCTTTAGGTTTTGCTGTTGCTAATAAAATAGCAGGCAAAGAAGGCAAAGCGATTGCTGTCATCGGGGACGGAGCGATGAGTGCGGGCATGGCCTATGAAGCCATGAACAATGCGGAGGCTGCTGGCAATCGATTGGTGGTCATCTTGAATGATAATGATATGTCGATTGCCCCGCCTGTGGGCGGATTATCTGGTTATTTGGCACGATTAGTCTCATCTTCTGAATATTTGGGACTGCGTAAAATTGCCAGCAAAGTGACATCAAAACTATCACGGCGCATGCATAGTGCAGCGGAACGGGCTGAGGAATATGCACGCGGTATGGCGATGGGCGGTACATTATTTGAAGAGCTTGGTTTTTATTATGTCGGACCGATTGATGGGCATGACCTCGATCAGATCATCCCTGTTTTGGAAAATGTCCGCGATAATGCGCAAGGTCCAGTGCTTATCCATTGCGTTACCAAAAAAGGCAAAGGCTATGCACCCGCCGAAGCTTCGGCCGATAAATATCATGGCGTGGCTAAATTTGACGTAGTGACGGGTAAGCAGGATAAAGGCCCTGGCGGCGGCCCACCCGCCTATCAAAATGTCTTTGGTGAAACCCTTGCAAAGCTTGCCAATAATGATCCGCGTATTTGTGCGATTACTGCGGCTATGCCATCGGGCACAGGCGTTGATAAATTTGCCGCAGCACATCCTGATAAAAGCTTTGATGTTGGCATTGCCGAACAACATGCTGTGACATTTGCCGCAGGGCTAGCAGCGCAAGGCATGCGCCCCTTTTGTGCAATTTATTCGACATTCTTGCAGCGCGCTTATGACCAAGTGGTACATGATGTAGCGATACAAAATCTACCCGTGCGTTTTGCGATTGACCGCGCGGGTTTGGTGGGTGCAGATGGCGCGACCCATGCGGGTAGCTTTGATATTACCTATCTCTCGACCTTGCCCAATTTTGTGGTGATGGCGCCCAGCGATGAAGCTGAATTGGTGCATATGACCTACACTGCAGCACAGTATGATAGCGGGCCAATTGCAGTGCGTTATCCTCGCGGCGGCGGCACAGGGATTGCCTTGCCAGATATTCCTGAGCTTTTGGAAATTGGTAAAGGACGCATCGTGCGTGAGGGCAAAAAGATAGCGATCTTATCTCTGGGCACGCGTTTGGTTGAGGCTCAAAAAGCAGCAGATATTTTAGACAGCAAGGGTTTATCCACCAGCGTTGCTGATTTGCGCTTTGCGAAACCGCTCGATGAAGATTTAATTGCAAAATTAATAGCGACGCATGAAGTGGTGCTAACCATTGAGGAAGCGGCTGTGGGCGGTCTTGGTGCGCATATTTTGACGATGGCATCCGATAGAGGTTTGCTCGATACGGGCCTTAAGATTCGGACATTGCGCCTACCTGATATATTCCAAGATCAAGACAAACCCGATGTGCAATATGCGCAGGCAGGGCTTGATGCGGATGCAATAGTGGATAGCGCATTGGCAGCATTGCGCCATAATAGCGCAGGGGTTGAAGATGCCATTGCATGATAAATTCTAAGAAACGAAATATTCTAAGCAACCTAATATAAGTGCCACGAGACTAGAGCAAATAACCCATAGTCTTATGGTATTTTGGCGTTTGTTTTGTATCTTAATGGCAATATCGCCTACGATTTTGATCGCCTCAAGGTTTTGCTCAACCAGACTACCTGTTCCTGTAAATGGATCATTAGCCTCGGGTTTTGGTTCTAAAATTCTTCGAATAAAATTCATGCCAGCCTCACAATCATAGACAAATAAACAATACGCTTAATAGATTTGGCGTTTGTATATTTTTGAACTGCGGCTGTAGTTTTAACGTTTAAAAAAATTCAATAAACGCTCCGCTTATTAAGCATGCGTTTTATTGATTGGCAATAGCCAAATTATTATCACTTAATTATACATACTTATTAACTGCCAATTTTGATGCTTATAGAATGGAAAACAATTACGTTATATTTACGTTGATCACATAATGTGATATAATTAACACATTCAAGCAATTGTAGAAAATTGAAACAACAGAAAATATGATCTTAATTTCACATAAAAATAAAGCCCGCGAAAGCGCGCTTCATTCTCTAAAAATTTAATTAGCCGTTTATTCTGGTGTCGTGGCCTGAGCGTTGCGGCCTGTACCTTCTGGGGCGGCGATAATATCGCGCGTTACATTACCCTTAGCAACCGTATTGGTGTCTGGATCATCAACGCTGCTGCGAATAGCTGTATCGGCGTCACCTGCTTGGTTGAGAACACCGCGCTCAACAGCGCTACGTGCTGCTTCGCCGCCAAATAATGTGCTTAATACTTGCTCTTGCGCGCTGGTGGCATTGGGGCGTAATGCACCATTTTGCGGCGGGACAAGCGTAAAATCTGGCGGGATGACCAGAGGGGCCTGGCGCGATACAGCAAATTCGTCAGGACGTTGGCGATCAAAGATACCGCTCGAACCGCATGCAGACAGCATACTCATCATACTAAACGCTATGATGCTACTGGTTATTTTGCGCATTATTCAGTCTCCATTGTCACAATTTTAAACATTCATTATCAAAAATATTATGAATGCGCCATTACTATTTCGGATCATCGTTTTTTTCACGATTGTCGCTTTCGTCTTTTATAAAAATCGCACGCAACAATAATAGGGTCACTCCGATGCTAATTGCGGCATCGGCAAGATTAAATATGAAAAATGGACGAAAATTACCAAAATGTAAATCGGCATAATCCACTACATAGCCATAGCGCGCACGATCGACAATATTGCCCATAGCCCCGCCCAGTACGAGCGATAAGCACAATATATCGCCGCGCAATGTCTCGCGCCAGATCCAGACTAATACACCTATAGCAATGACAGCGGTTAGGACGACTAATGCCCAGCGCTGTACTTCGGTTTCAGCCGATAAAAAGCCCATAGAGACTCCAGGGTTTTCTGCCCAACGCAAATCAAAAAAGCTGATGATATGAATGACGCCGCGACTTTTGAGCTGCAAAGGTCCAATCATCGCATATTTTACCATTTGATCGGCAAAAAATATCATCGATGCGAGCATGATCGCTTGGAGGCGATATTTTTGAATTTTATCCATATTGTAAACTTTCGTCATGCAGACCTTGTTTCAGTATC
>CALDZL010000154.1 GCA_937944295.1 uncultured Sphingorhabdus sp. | reverse complement strand
ACCATCGCAATACGCTCTTTATCAGAAAACATCGGAGATTTGCTCGCATTGGTGGTAACGCCAATCACAAGCCTATCAACCAATTTCGCCGCTCGCGCGATAATATCAGCATGGCCCAATGTGATAGGATCAAATGTCCCTGGATATACACCTATTTTCATCTATCCCTCTCCACAATATAGCGCGCTATGCTGCGCAATAAATCGGCCTCTTTGCCATAGCCATTCAGATGCTCAATCGCTTGATCGATAAGAATTTGCGCTTGTTCTTTTGCGCGATTAAGTCCCATCAACGATACAAATGTTGCTTTGCCCGCTGCTGCATCTTTTTGCAGGGCCTTACCCGCAGTTTCAGCATCGCCCTCCACATCGATAATATCATCAGTAATTTGAAAGGCCAGACCAATGTTTTTGGCATAACCGCGCAAATGGACACGACCATCTTCTTGAACATGTCCCAATATAGCCCCCATTTCGACACTAGCATCGATTAACGCACCCGTTTTGAGATGCTGTAAGCGCGTTATAGTCGCTAAATCAAAGCTACTTTTCTCAGCTTCTAAATCCATCATTTGACCGCCCGCCATGCCGCTAGGGCCGCTTGCTCTGGCTAAAGTCGCAACCAGTTCATTACGTACAAAGGGGTCGGGATGAAGCGTTGGGTCTGATAAGACTTCAAACGCTAGCGCCAATAAGGCATCGCCAGCTAATACTGCTGTTGCTTCATCAAATTCCAAATGCGCAGTCGGTTTGCCTCGACGCAGTGCATCATCATCCATACAGGGTAGATCATCATGGATGAGCGAGTAAACATGAATGGCCTCCACCGCTAAACCTGTTGATATGGCTGCATCATAATCCACATTGAATATAGAAGCAGTCGCGCTCAGCAATAGAGGCCGTAGCCGTTTGCCTCCACCAATCGCGCTGTAGCGCATAGCATCATAGAGCCTGCTGCGTGCATCACCTGGATTTTGCAGAATAATATCGAAAGCTATATCTATATCATTCGCTATTTTCGTGATAGCGGATTGCAAATCAATGGACTCGCCAGACATCCTTATTCGCTATCAAATGCTTCGGTAGATTGGGCATTCCCATCTGGGCCAACATTGATTTTTTCAATTTGCGCACGCGCATCATCCAAACGCTTTTGACAATATTCGCGCAGTTTATGGCCTGTTTGATAGAGCGCTATGGATTGCTCCAAGGGTACTTCACCGCTCTCTAATTGACGCACAATATTTTCTAATTGCCCCAGAGCATCCTCGAATGCGGGATTAACATTACTATCTTGATTTTCTTGCTCACTCATTACCTTGTAATGCCCTTGCTATTCCATTGGGTCAAGTATGGTTATCATGAATATAGCCATAATATGGCTTAGCAAATATAGTAAAACTAATAAAATATCTAAATATTCGTTGCAAATTTCTGTGTAGGTTGCAATAGCGCCGCCTATGAAAAATACATCTCTTATCATCACATCAATCTGTACGTTGGCGTTAGTGGCGTGTGGACCTGGTCGAACCGAACAAGCAGAGCTAGACAAAGCTGCTGCTGAAGCAGAGAAAGCAGCTAAACCTGTGGCTGAACTTCCTCCTCCAATCACGAAAAATACCATATATCGTTGCCGAGGTGGAAGCGTAATTTATGTTGATATTTTTGGCGATAATGAATCAGCGCAAATTCGTATTGATGATGAAGTGTCTATACCAGTACGCTTAGCATCCTCAGAGAACGGATCATTCTCATCAGAAGATGGCAACATCACCCTCAGCGGAAGCGGCGATAAAATAACAGCAACATTACCAGATAAAGGGTCTTTAGCCTGTAATAGCTGATAGTAATATATTAGGAAAGAATGAAAGGGTCAGCTTTATGCTGGCCTTTTTTATGCGGATATAATAAATAAATTGCATTTTGAAACTAATATTATATTCTAACCCTATAACAAGAGGAGAATATATAATGTTTATCGGTCATTTTGCACCTGCATTCATTGCTGCAACGCATCCAAAAGCTCCTAATCTGGCTATTCTCATCATCGCTTCACAATTGATCGATTTCGGCTTTTTTGGATTTGCCCTTTTTGGTATTGAAAATTTCCGAATAACGCCAGGTATAACAAATATGAATCCTCTTGACCTCTATGACATGCCCTATACGCATAGCTTAGTAGGTACATTAATATGGGCTATTGCATTCGGTGCTATTATTTATGTCTATAGCAAAGATTGGGTGAGCGCATTTATTGCCGCTGCTATAGTAGAGACGCATTGGTATTTAGATTTAATCGTCCATACAAAAGACCTTAGCATTGCGGGTTCAGAGCCTAAATTTGGTTTTGGTTTATGGGACTATCCAGCAATAGCGATGCCCTTGGAATTTATATTCATCTTTGCTTCTATCGCTTTTTACGTAGCTAGGACACATAAAAAGATTGCTAGCAAGTCCACCGCACTATACGCAATGATTGGAATATTATTGATGTTTCAAGCTATTGATTGGTTCGCTCCAAAACCAGAAAGCGCGGATGCAGCCTTTATGATAATGGCCTTGCTATCATTTTCCATCGTAGCGGTTATAGGATGGTGGCTTGGCAATAACCGAGTGGTGGATAGATGATATGCAACAAAAAATATTAGCCTACATCATCGCGTTGATTATTTTTACTGTGCTAGAGGCTTTATGGCTCACACAGGCTGCACCTTATATATATGCACCCTTATCCCCAATTATGCGCGAGCAACCTAATCTGCTGAGCGCTTTATTCTTCTTCCTAGCCTATCCCATTGGTATTTTATATTTTACGGTTTTCTCTAATTTAGATAGCATCAGTAAAATATCAGAAAGAGCCGTAATGCTCGGCCTATTATGTTATGGTACATACAGCCTAACCAATTTAGCAACATTGCAAGGATGGACAGCAACCATTAGCTTATTTGAAATATGTTGGGGGATGATTTTAACCGCCCTAACGGCAATAGCTACCGCCAAAATATATAGCAAAATATATCCGCCTTCCTCAAAATAGCTGTGTATAAATATTGCCACAATGAATAAGGGCTAGCCCCAAAACAGCCTAGCCGCTAAAGTAGAAATATGTCTGATTCAACGCACATAGAAAACCCAATAATCACCGCTGAAACTATCGCCGAACATGGCCTTGATGATGCAGAATATGAACGCTTATTAGCCGCTATGGGCCGCGAGCCTAATTTGGTCGAATTGGGGATATTCTCGGTCATGTGGTCCGAACATTGTTCTTATAAATCATCGCGTTTTCATTTGAAGAAACTCCCCACCACGGGACCACAAGTGATATGCGGCCCAGGCGAAAATGCTGGCGTCATTGATATTGGCGATGGCCCCAATGGTACAAAACTCGCCGCGATTTTCAAAATGGAATCGCACAACCACCCCAGCTATATCGAACCCTACCAAGGCGCAGCAACAGGTGTTGGCGGTATATTGCGCGATGTATTCACTATGGGTGCACGCCCAATGGCAAACTTGAATGCACTGCGTTTTGGTCGCCCTGAACATCCGAAAATGAAGCATCTTGTGAAAGGCGTTGTCGCGGGTATCGGCGGTTATGGCAATTGCGTCGGCGTGCCTACGGTTGGCGGTGAGACCAATTTTGATAGCGCCTATGATGGCAATATTTTGGTCAATGCCATGACGGTTGGCGTGGCCGATCAAGAAAAGATTTTCTATTCCGCTGCGAGCGGTGTGGGCAATAGCATCGTTTATGTTGGTTCAAAAACGGGCCGCGATGGTATTCATGGTGCAACTATGGCATCGGCAGATTTTGGCGATGATATAGAGGAAAAACGCCCCACGGTTCAGGTGGGCGATCCCTTCACCGAAAAACTGCTGATCGAAGCCTGTCTGGAGCTAATGGCAACCGATGCGATTGTCGCTATCCAAGACATGGGCGCTGCTGGTCTGACGTCATCAGCGGTTGAAATGGCAACCAATGGTAAGGTTGGTATACGCCTGAATATGGATGATGTGCCGCAACGCGAAGAGGGCATGACACCCTATGAAATGATGCTCTCTGAAAGCCAAGAGCGGATGCTCATGGTATTAAAACCTGGCCGCGAAGCCGAAGCTGAAGCTATTTTCAAAAAATGGGAATTGGACTTTGCTGTGATTGGTGAAGTGACCGACACCAAACATATGATATTGGAATGGCAAGGCGAGGTGGTATGCGATATTCCGCTTGGCCCGCTGGCGGCTGATGCGCCTGAATATGATGAAAATGATCGCCCTTACATGGCGGAGCTAGACTATAAAGCATGGGCCGATATTCAGCCGTTAGACGATATTCCTGAATCCACCGATATTGGCGCTGATTTGCTCAAACTTATGGCATCGCCTGCACTCGCTTCGCGGGCGTGGATTTGGCAGCAATATGACAGCCAAGTTGGCGCAGATACAGCCCAACGCAGCGGCGGTGATGCAGCCGTAGTGCGTGTGCATGACACCAACAAAGCATTAGCGATGAGCACCGATTGCACGCCGCGCTATTGCTATGCTGATCCCTATGAAGGGGGCAAACAAGCGGTGGCCGAAACCTATCGTAATATTTGCGCGGTAGGTGCAAAGCCGCTTGCTATCACCAATTGTCTGAATTTTGGTAATCCGCAGCGCCCCGAAATTATGGCGCAATTTGTTGGTTGCTTAAAAGGTATGGGTGATGCGTGCCGAGCGCTCGATTATCCTATCGTGTCGGGCAATGTCAGCCTCTATAATGAATCCAAAGCCACGGGCGGCGGCAGCGCGATTTTACCAACGCCTGCTATCGGCGGTGTTGGTCTACTCGAAGATATTGATACAATGGCTACTATCGGATTTAAGGAAACTGAGCCCACAGAGGAATTCAAGAATGATATATGGCTTATTGGTGCCAAAACTCTTGGGACTCATCTGGGGCAATCACTATGGCTAAAAGAAATTGCCAATACGACAGCAGGTGATGCTCCCAAAGTCGACCTAGACGCAGAATTGAAAACAGCCAAATTTGTGAGAGAATTAATTAATGACGGTTACGCAGTGGCAGTGCATGATATTTCAGATGGTGGTATCTTGGTAGCATTAACTGAAATGGCTCTAGCAGGGAATATCGGATGTCAAATCCATGACAAAGATCTGCTGGATAATCCAGCAGACTTAACTAGAAAAATGTTTGGAGAAGACCAAGGCCGTTATATTGTAGTAGTCCCGAGTTCAGTTGACTTTATGGTTTTAACCCCTGCACATGAGACAGGAATTGAGTATCTATTTCTAGGAACAGTTGGGGGCGACTCTATTAACATAAGCAATCAAAACATTATTCTCAAAACTCAGCCAAAACCTGATCAAAATGCAATTAACATCCCACTATCCGACCTCCGTAAAGCTCATGAGAGCTTTTTCAAGGATTGGATGGAGGATTAAAATCTTCACTTATAAATATTTTTCACCTCCCTTCGTCACCCTGAACTTGTTTCAGGGTCTCACACGTCATAAATCAGATGCTGAAATAAATTCAGGATGAGAGTATTTAACTAAAGTTCTATGAATAAACAACAAAAACATATATAAACATCCACACAGAGCCTACACAGATACGGCAAATCAATGACTTACGCCGCCAATCTGCACGGATTCTGCACAGTGGAGCATGGCGATGGCGTTTATCACCGATAAGGAAGAACTCAAACCCGGACTTATTATCTTCCGGCGAGGCGATGTGACGCATCGCAATTTCTATTGCCGGATAAAGCTCCCGAAGGACGACCGATACAAGACCATTGCGCTGGGAACTCCCGACCGGGATTCAGCGCGTGACCGCGCTTTCGACCACGACGCCGATGTGCGTTTTCGGCTCAAGCATGATGTGCCGGTATTCAACCGGCCCTTCCGGCAAGTGGCGGAGGAATTTATCGCCGTGCAGCAGCGTCGCGCTGACACAGGCGAGATTTCACAAGCGCGCGTCAAAAATCTCAAAAATGTGCTGCTTGGTGCGCTTGACCGTTATGTCGGTAGCACACAGATTCATTTGGTGGGTCAAGATCGCTGGGCAGCATATCCGACATGGCGGCGGGAAAATGGCAAAGGCCGCCACCGCGCCCAGATCAGCGATGCCACCATCGACTTTGAAATGGGCGCATTCAACGCAGCCATGAACTTTGCCATTCGGAAACGCTACGTTCCAGCCAACCAGCGTTTCGAGGGCAAACCTAAGCTCAAAACGATGCGCCGCGATGAATTCACGCTGGAAGAATATCGCAAGCTGCATACTGCGGGACGCGCTTGGATCAAAAAGGCTACGACTGCACCGGGAACTTGGGCGCGCACCATGTGCTACAATTTCATGCTTATCATGTGCAACACCGGTATGCGTCCGCCCGAGGCCAAGAATCTACGCTGGCGTGATATCATGCCTGCGAAGGATCGTGACGGCAAAGAAATCATTGTACTGTTCGTCCAAGGCAAAGCCAAATCGCGCAAGCTGGTCGCACCCAAGAGCGTTGGCGATTATCTTGATCGCATTCGCGCGATCTCAAAAGCTACGGAACCTGATGATCCGGTATTCACCATCATCAACGGCAAACCTGCCAAATATCTTTTCGAAGACGCCGTTGAAAAACTACTGACCCACGCGGAACTCAAAATCGGGCCAAACGGAACACCGCGTTCAACCTATTGTTTCCGGCACACCTATGCCACCTTCCGGCTTAGTGAAGGTGTCGATGTTTATATTCTCGCTGAACAAATGGGCACATCAGTCAAGATGATCGAGCAGCATTATGGCCATGTGAACACTATCAAACATGCCGACCGCGTGTTGCAGGGCATGAGCGGATGGGAGCCGATGATGACCGATCTGGCCGACGGTGACAGCACGGCCAAAGCGTCAGCGGGTGCAAAGGCGCGGCTCGCGGCTAAACCCGTTCGCCGGACGCGAACGCCAAAGTGATAATCATTCGCTTCTTATGAGTTTTCATAAAACCAGCCTCGCGCTGCGATATGCAGCGTGGACCTAATTATCACCGTTCGCCGTCATGCCGGTGGCATTGATGTTCGAGAGAAGCGGTGAAGTTTGCTTGGCAGACCTATAGCGCATCAAGTTTGAATGCGACCTGCTATGCAAGCCCTTTCAGCTATATCCCGATGCGCCGCTGGCGCACTTGATCGGGATTTAGGTCAAGCAGTATTGGGAATAAGGGGAGGCGAGCCTCGATTCACCCCCAATTCTGCGCTCTACTGCGTTCGATTCCGCTTCGCCGCTGGCGAACTTAAAGTGGAAACGAGAGTGAATCCCAAATTTATACGGATTCATTGCCTAATTATTGCATGATCATACTTGATGCAAAATAACAGTTGACAATTTCACCGATTTGACCATTTTTAGAGCGTGAACGACAATACTGCATATTTGCGTGATTCGCTAGTTGAGGTTGCTGCTATTGCGGCAGGATACCCGCTTCGCGGAGCCGCCGATGAACTGGAAGCTGGCGATGTCGCCATTATTCAGATGCGCAATGTCGATGCAGAAAGCGGCGTTAATTGGGCTGAGGTGCAGCGGATTACGCTGCCATCCAAACGCCCACCTACATTCCTTGAGGCAGGCGACATAATTTTTACAACACGGGGAACACGGAATTTTGCACTGGCGCTGGACGCCATTGAGAAGCCTGCAGTTTGCTCCCCGCACTTCTTCGTCATTCGGGTTTTGGACACCAAGATGCTCGAACCTGCATTCCTAGCATGGCAGATTAACCAGCGGCCTGCCCAGCAATATTTCCAGCGCGAAGCCACCGGCTCGCATATCCTCAATATTCGGCGTGAGGTGATCGAGAAACTTCCCCTCGTCATTCCTCCGCTTGCCACGCAACGCACCCTCGTTGCGTTCGCCAAAACCGCGAGCGATGAGCGTGAAGCCCTCACCAAAATGATCGACAACCGAAACCAACAATTAGAGGCCATTGCGATTGGCCTGCACCATCCCGAAAGGCCATATGCATGACCGGCAAGATCAAACAAGAAGAGGTGAACAAAGCGGTCTGGGCTGCCTGTGACACCTTCCGGGGCACAGTCTCCGCCGACATCTATAAGGATTATATCCTCACCCTTTTGTTCCTCAAATATCTCAGCGATGTTTGGCAGGATCATATGGACGCCTATGCCAAGGACTACGGCGATACACCGGAACTCATTGCCGAGATGATGAAGAACGAACGCTTCGTTCTGCCCGGAGGTGCCAGCTTCTACAGCCTGTATGAACGCCGCCACGAGGCAGGCAATGGCGAGCGGATCGACAAGGCCCTTCACGCCATTGAAGAAGCGAACATCGCCAAGCTACGCGATGTGTTTCAGGACATTAGTTTTAACTCCAACAAGCTGGGCGAGGAAAAGCAGAAGAATGATCTGCTCCGTCACTTGCTGGAAGATTTTGCCAAGCCCGAACTCAATATGCGTCCGTCACGCATTGGCAATCTCGATGTCATCGGCAATGCCTATGAATTTCTCATCAAAAATTTCGCGTCCGATGCAGGGCGCAAGGCGGGCGAGTTCTACACGCCGCCCGAAGTTTCCGCATTGATGGCTGAAATTATGGATATGAACGAAGGCGAAGAAGCCTGCGATCCGACTTGCGGGTCAGGCTCGCTTTTGATGAAATGCGGCCAGCGGGTGCAGGCCAAGTTCAACGGCTCGAAAAAATACGCGCTCTACGGGCAGGAATCGATTGGCAGCACATGGGCGCTCGCCAAGATGAATATGTTTCTGCACGGCGAGGATAATCACCGAATTGAATGGGGCGACACCATTCGCAACCCCAAATTGCTCGATAGCGATGACCGGCTCAAACATTTTGACATCGTGGTCGCCAACCCGCCATTCAGCCTCGACAAATGGGGGCATGACACAGCCGATACCGACAAGTTCGGGCGTTTCCGCCGTGCGCTCCCACCCAAGACCAAGGGCGATTATGCCTTCATTCTCCACATGGTGGAGACGATGAAACCCAAAACTGGGCGTATGGCTGTGGTCGCGCCGCACGGCGTGTTATTTCGCGGCAGTAAGGAAGGCGTGATCCGGCAAAAGCTGATCGAAGAAAATTTGCTCGACTGCGTGATCGGCCTGCCTGAGAAATTGTTTTATGGCACCGGTATTCCGGCGGCGATCCTGATCTTCAAAAAGAAAAAGAACGACGAAAATGTCCTTTTCATCGACGCTAGCCGTGAGTTCAGATCGGGTAAAAACCAGAACCAATTGACGCCGGAGAATATCGCCAAGATTATCGAAACTTTTAACGCTCGCAAATCGGTTGATAAATACGCCTATCTCGCGACGCCCAAGGAATTGGCGGAGAATGACTATAACCTAAATATCCCGCGTTATGTCGATACCTTCGAGGAAGAAGAAGAAATCGATCTGGTTGCGGTGCGTGCGGAACGTTTGCAGTTGAAGGCGGATCTGGCCGTGCTGGAAGACAAGATGGATAGTTATCTCAAGGAGCTTGGCTACTAATGGCATCCGAACTTATCCAGTATCAGACCGAAGACGGTGTCACCATCATTCGCCTTCAGGCGCGCGATGGAAATGTCTGGCTGTCGCAGGCGGATATTGCCGACCTCTTTCAGGTCACACCGCAGGCCGTGACTCAGCATATCCGCGCGATTTATGAAGACGGCGAGCTGGAGCAAGGGGCAACTTGTAACGATTACTTACAAGTTCGAACCGAAGGGAAGCGCGAGGTTTCCCGCCAGATTGCGCATTACAGCCTGCCAATGATTCTCGCCATCGGTTTTCGCGTGCGGTCGCTGCGCGGGATGCAGTTTCGGCGCTGGGCTGCGGAGTCATTGAGCGAATATCTGGTCAAGGGATTCGTCATGGATGATGAGCGCCTGAAAGACCCGGAACTCGATTATTTCGAGGAATTGCTCGCCCGCATCCGCGATATTCGCGCATCGGAAAAGCTGTTCTACAAAAAGGTGCTGGATATATATGCCACCGCTGCCGACTATGATCCCAAGGCGGAAACCAGCCAGCAGTTTTTTCAGACGGTGCAGAATAAAATGCACCATGCCGCTCACGGACAAACGGCGGCGGAAACCAAGATTGCCCGTGCCGACGCCGCAAAGCCCATGATGGGAATCACAAGTTGGCCGGGCGAGAAAAGTGGAAAGTTGCCGACTAAGGCCGATGCGCAGGTGGCGAAAAACTATCTCGATCCCGAAGAAATGGACACGCTTAATCGCATCACCGTGGCGTTTCTGGAATTTGCCGAGAGCATGGCGAAGAACCGCAAGCCAATGCACATGGCCGACTGGATCGCCAAGCTGGATGATTTCCTGAAACTGGGCGACCATCCCTTGCTCTCCGGCGCGGGCAAAGTCACCGCCAAACGGGCGGCGGGCAAGGTCAGCGCAGAATATGACCGCTGGCACACCCGCGCCATCAACGCGCCCAGTGCGGTTGAGCAGCATTTTATTGAAGCCGTCGGTAAGGTGAAAAAGATTGAGGCAGCTAAGCCCAAGGTAGCGCACAAGGGCAAGGGCGATAAAAAATGACATTAGTCGCCAAGTCTTCTGCGTTCCCGAAATCCGTTCAGGCTGGAATTCCGAAGCTTGGAGCGTGTCCTGACGGCTGGTCGCGCGAACCGCTCGCCAAACACCTGATTGAGAATCAACGTCCGGTAAAACTGACCGATGATGGCCTGT
>CALDZL010000153.1 GCA_937944295.1 uncultured Sphingorhabdus sp. | reverse complement strand
ATTGAAAATGCTGCTATTTCTATGGGCATGCCGATTGGCCCGCTCGCCGTTGTCGATGAAACGACATTGAAGCTTGGCTATGACATTATGCAATCGACCAAGGAAGAAATGGGCGATGCCTATGTTCCTAGTGGTAGCGAAGGTCTCTCTGAATTGATGGTCAAGAAAATTGACCGTCAAGGCCGCCGCTTTGGTGCTGGTTTTTATGACTATGATGATAAAGGCAATAAAAAGGGTCTATGGCAAGGCATTGGTGAATATTTCCCCATTGCGGATGAACAGCCTAGCGTTGAAGAAGTCAAAGAGCGTTTGATGTATATTCAATTGATTGCGACGGCCCAATGCTATCATGAAGAGGTTGTTTCTGACCCGCAAAGTGCCGATTTGGGAGCGATTTTCGGCTGGGGATTTGCACCTTGGACGGGTGGCCCTATGAGCCATATCGATACGATTGGTGTCGATAATTTTGTACGTACGGCCGATAGCCTCGCGCAAAAATATGGCGAGCGTTTCAAACCGCCTATGAGCTTCCGTGAAAAAGCCGATAAAGGTGAGAGTTTTTATAAAGCGGCGTAATATTTATAATTACCAAAGAGGGGCGGGAGGAAACTTCCGCCCTTTTTTGTATCCATATCGCCATAATTCTTTTGGACGCAAGAGACCCTGAAATAAGTTCAGGGTGACTAGAGCAATATAGAATAGACAGCAGTATGGAACAGAGAGTAGTTAAGTGTAAAGAGGCTCATTGCATTTACCTCTCTATCGTCATGCTGAATTTATTTCAGCATCTTTGCAGTATATATCGCCATAATATTTTTGACGCAGGAGACCCTGAAACAAGTTCAGGGTGACGAGGAGTGGCTCAGGGTGACGAGGAGCGGCTCAGAGTAACGAGGAGTGGTTCAAGGGGATGCGGGGTGGTTCATAGTAACGAAGTTTGGTTCATGGTGGAGAGGAGTGCCAGAATGAAGAAGAGTTGAAAAATAGTGAACTATACTTGAAAGGCACATAGGAAAAATAACCCTATCGTCATGCTGAATTTATTTCAGCATAACAGGTGATAATAAGCATTTTCATAAATATCGAGCCACGGCAATACATCATGTTATCCTGAAACGAGTTCAGGATGACGGTGGTGATTTAGGGGGATACGTATCAACTGGCGTCATGCTGAATTTATTTCGGCATCTCTGTGCAATCTAAAATGATGCACACCTTTGCCTTGATGGCTGATAGTCACATTGCGGCCTATGGCATCATCATCGGATAAACGCTGCATAGTAGCGGCATCATCTTGATTCACCATCGCGGCCACGCGCTGATCATCGGTTGTGCGTGCAATTATGCTCGCAACCGCGCCTTTCTTATTGGGTGCGATCGTAAAGCTCTCAACTATCGCCTCGCCATCATATTCCGCAGCGACTTCAAAAGAGCCTTGTGTATCGGGCATTAAATTATAGCGCGCAATGTCCCATGGTGTGGGGCGCGTTGAGTAAATCCCGCACGCATATTTGCTCATTGCACCGCCATTTGCCCCTACCAGCGCAAAGGCTTTCGGATCGCGCCGTACGCGCAAAACGGCCTCGACAATAGCATGGCTGCTATAATTATTGCCTGCACCGCCAAAGAAGGGCAGGCCGCCCGTGAGCGTCAATCCACGCTTATCATCATGGCTCAGATTAAAGGCCTCCATCATGGTGAAAACGGGAAAGCTAAAACAGCTATATAAATCTAAATAGCACATGTCGCGCATGGCGAGCGGGGTATCATCATCAACGCCTTGGCCCGCGATATTAAGGGCTTCTTGCACCACATTTACCGCACTAGCGCAGCTTGATAAATCGCTGCGTTCCATGATCGAGGCTTCCTTGGCGCAGGTCACGCCGTGAATATAGACCCATTTATCTTGCGCTATGCCAAGCTCGCGCGCCTTGTCCACAGAAGACAGGATTATCGCTGCCCCTTGGTTGACCTGATCGCGCGATACCATATGGCGCAAATAAGGATGCGAAATCATGCGGTTTTTGTCGCTCATTGTCGCTATTGTGTCGATAGAAAGTGACTTTGGACTAGCCGAATGCGGGTTGCTTGCTGCAACATTGGTAAAAGGCGCAAATAATGCGCCAATCTGCTCTTGATAGTCTGAAACGCTGATACCCAATTTATGCCGCCGCGCATTATCGAATAAGGCATAGCCAGTGACAGGACCCGTAAATCCATTTTTGAGCAATGCGCTATCAAATTGTCCCTCTAGCCCATAGCCGCGATCTTCCAAATCACCGTCTACTTCTTCGTTCCAGTCGGGTTTTTGTAAATCGGGTTTGTCGCCGCTTTTAAGGTGGGTTAGCATGGTTGAGATTGCTTCGGATCCCACTATCGCCGCCATATCGCTTTTGCCATCCGCTATATTTTGAGCAAGTTCTCCCACCAATTTTTGCGGACCTTGACCACCCGTGATTTCCAATATCGCACGTTTGGGGTTTGCGCCAACGCGCCTGGCGATTGATCGCGGTGGATTATTCGACTTGCCAAAAGGGGCAACCGCAACTTGCGAGCTAATTTCAAATTGCCGTATCGCAGCGATCGTATCAATCGATGTAGCAACATTGCTTCCACTATCTTCTATAGCTTCACTCAGGGCATTGCCTGCCAAATCCATCGGTGATAGCGCAGCATAATTGTCATCACTTATGCGCTCACTAACTTGCCCAACACCAATGATGATGGGGGTATTGTCGGGAATCTGGCTCATAAAAAATCCTTAGTAAAATGTAGGATCAATGTGCGGCCTCATAATTTAATCGTCAAGTTAAATTCACATTAGACAGTCATATTTTGTATATCTTGGCTATTTTAATGCAATATAACGCCTACCTAATGTGATTATATTAATTGACATCACACTATAATGTGATATTGAGTGCTTATGAGCAAAACTTTAATAGAACAAATCATCGAATTGGTCGATAGCGGAAAAATATCAAAAGCGGGCCTTGCGCGTGCTGTGGGTCTTCATGCTAATAGCTTACGCCATTTGGGACAAGAGGATTGGAATCCAACGGCTGATACATTGAGCCGCTTGGAAAAATATCTAGCCAGCAATGGCGGCAGCGTAATGGCGAGCGCCGAAGATATTATCAATGAAGCGCGCAATGGTCGCATGTATATTTTGGTCGATGATGAAGATCGCGAAAATGAAGGCGACTTGATAATCCCCGCGCAAATGGCGACCCCCGATGCGGTGAATTTCATGGCAAAATATGGGCGCGGCCTTATCTGCTTGGCGATGACCAAGGGCCGTGTTGACGAGCTTGATCTCAATATGATGAGCCAAAATAACCGTGCGCAATATAGCACCGCTTTCACCATCTCTATCGAAGCGCGTGAAGGCGTGACAACGGGCATCAGTGCGGCGGACCGTGCGCGCACCATTGCGGTGGCCGTGGATAGCAATAAGGGCGCTAACGATATTGTCACGCCCGGGCATATTTTCCCTCTGCAAGCCAAGGATGGCGGCGTGTTGGTGCGTGCAGGGCATACCGAGGCCGCCGTTGATGTATCGCGTCTTGCGGGCCTCAATCCATCGGGCGTGATTTGCGAGATTATGAAAGATGATGGCGAGATGGCGCGGCTCGATGATTTGATCGAATTTGCCAATACGCATAATATGAAAATCGGCACAATCCGCGATTTAATTGCCTATCGCTTGCGCAATGACCATCTGGCCGAGAAACGTATCGAGGCCCGCTTTAACAGCCGTTGGGGCGGCGAATGGAATGCGATAACTTATTTCAATCATGCAACCCAAACCGAACAATTGGTGCTACAAAAAGGGCATATTGATCCCGATAATCCGACCTTGGTACGCATGCATGCTCTGTCGGTATTTGATGATATTTTTGGTCAATGCGAGCGCCCATCGGGGATGCTCGCAGAATCGATGCGTATCATTGGCGAGGAAGGCCATGGATTGATTGTTATGATCCCGCAAACGGGCAGGCGTTTTCTCTCATCGCAGGTGCAACGTCTTTTGGGCCAAAAAGATTCGAGTAAGCAAGATGAAGAAAAACCCACACCATCCATGCCCGATCAATTACGCGATTATGGCGTAGGGGCGCAAATCCTTGCGGACCTAGGGGTGCAAGATATGGAATTAATCAGCAATAGCAGTCATGAATTGGTCGGCCTTGATGCTTATGGTTTGCGTATCGTGGGACAACGCGCTGTTGAATTGCATGATCCTGCGTAATATAGGCTAGAACAAAGATATTGGAGACTGAAATGGCGCATTTTTTAATCGTTGAAGCCCGTTTTTACGACACGCTAAATGATATGTTAATTGGCGGGGCAAAGGCAGCCTTAGAAGCTGCGGGCCACAGCCATGAAGTGATTACTGTTCCAGGGGCTTTGGAAGTACCAGGCGCGATTAGCCTTGCGATGGACACTGAGAAATATGATGGTTTTGTGGCGATTGGTGTGGTCATTCGCGGCGAGACTTATCATTTTGAAATCGTCTCGAATGAGAGCGCACGGGCGATCATGGCCTTAACGCTAGATGGTGTTCCTATTGGTAATGGTATCATCACCGTTGAGAATGAAGCACAAGCCTTGGCGCGTGCCGATGCTGCGCAAAAAGACAAAGGC
>CALDZL010000152.1 GCA_937944295.1 uncultured Sphingorhabdus sp. | reverse complement strand
CGCAATTTCATCTATCGGAATAGTGCAACCTTTGCGGCTGGGTTTCCATTCATCGCCTACTTGATACCATTCGCGTAATTCAGCATAATGTTTGCCATGATATTCTTTAAGCATAAAGCGTTTTGATTTATTGCTTTGCCTGTATTCATAGAGCAATAATCCATGTTCATTTTCGATATAATGCACATTTTGATTGCTATCGGATATAGGGCTATTGTAAGGAATCTGCGACTGGGTTGCTGCTAGCGGCTGGGTTATCGCCTCATTGGACGCTGCAACGTCCTTTGGGGCATTTTTTTTGCACTTCATGCTGCCACCTCATGGTCCAATGGCCCTGCATAGGTTGGCAATGAATCGGCCCATGCTTCAGCATCAACTCTTGCAATGCGGCTTGCCGTGCCAAGCTTTGTTAAACGAATTTTGCCTTTATTGACTTGGCGGTAAAATTCGGTGCGGCTTATCGCATAGCTTTTCAAAAACTCATTCACTGTGTAAAATTCAATTTGCATAAATATTGCTACCTTTATTAAAATCGGACAAAGCGGAATTGCTGGGTGTTCCGATAAATAATTAAGTAACAAATATATCATTATTTGAAAGAATATTGCAGTTCAGAGTATTATCTTAATTATCTGGACAAAAGGAAAACTTTGCTCTTCTATCTAGCTTTGGAAATTTCTCTTTCCCGTTTTTTATACTATTATATATCTCTGTTCTGCTTAATCCAGTTGAATCAATAAGTTCCTGAACGGCAGCTTCCTTTGGCCAACTATTATTCTGTAGTCTTTGGGAGTCTAAGTAATTTTTAATATCGAAGTACGATCTCATTTCCTGCTCATGAGGCGAATTTAACCGTCCAGCCTTTCTTGCTTTCAATGTTAGTTGATAATGCGAATTGCCATCATTCTCGAGCATATCTAAAATAGACTTGATTATTACCAAACTATCTTGAGTTAAATTTTCATGTCTAACTAATTTTAATAGATATGACTTAATAATATAAGCATCAGGCCTCTTCATATATTTGTCAAAACCTATCCATTCATCACCTATGGCTTCAAACGGATCACCTAATTGTTGCTCAATGAAATGTTCTTTCAAATCTTCAATATTGAATTTTGTCCTACTGTCTAATAAAATATCAAATAATTCTGATGAATTTCTTTTGTATGAATATGCCTCGTTTTCTTTTATTTCTTTTTCAGACAAAGTTCGAAATTTATCATAGAGCGACATATTATCATTAAATGATATTTTCTTAAAAACATCTTCATTGAAAACATCATAAGTTGGCTTCCCTTGAATTTCACTTTTAACTTGATCTGCCATAATCTCACTAATAGTTTTACCGCTATTCAATAGGGCTTTTAGTTCATCATCTGTCATCTTACCAAGCTCACAATCTTTGTTTCTTTATCATCGCAATGATTCGCCCAATCATTCATCAAGCCGCGCCTTTTGTCCAATAATGTGCCGCGTCTATAGGCTGCCTCGGATTGATTTTTAATGGCATGATGCAAGGCCGCTTCCGAAACTTCATTGGGGTAAGATGTTTTTTCCGATGCCCAATCTTTGAAGGATGAACGGAAACCATGCACACTCTCTTTTAATTCCATATCGCGCAAAATTTTAATGAGCGTCATATCGGATAGGGGCTTGCCCATGCGTTGCCCTTGAAAAATTAAATCGCTGCCCCCGATACGATATTGTTTTGCGGCTTCAAAAACCGCAATCGCGCTATCAGATAAAGGAATAATATGTTCAACATTGCGCTTGCCCATGCGCTCGGCTGGGATAGTCCAAAGCTTATTTGCAAAATCAATTTCACTCCATACCGCCAAACGCACTTCATTGGAACGGGTGGCGCATAATATGGCGGCTTCTAGGGCTAGGGCGCTAATGGTTTTCTTTTGGCGCAATCGCTGCATAAAGTGCGGCATATCATTATAGGGGATTGCTTTATGATGTTTCTTTTGGCCTTTGGGTAATTTGGGCAGGGATTTGTTAATCACGCTCATGGCTAAGGGCGCTTCCCGATAACCTTTAGCCACCGCCCAATCCAATATCATGTTAATGCGTTGCCGCAAACGGATTGCCGTTGCATTTTTTTCTAGCCATATCGCCACCAATACATTGCGCACGGCTGGGATATCAATTGCATTGACGGGCATATCGCCCAAAGTAGGGAAAGCGAATTTTTCTAATGACGCCATCCATTGCCAAATATGCTGCTTATTTTTCCAGCTTGCTTTGTTTTCAGCATAAACTTTGGCGGCGGCTTCCCTAAATGTTGGTATGCCATCGGCTTTGCGGCGTTCCAAAATAGGGTCTAGGCCCGCTTCTATTTGCGTTCGCATTTCATTGGCAAGTTTGCGAACATCGGCAAGGCTAATCTTTTTTGCGCTGCCCAATCCAAAATCTCGGCGCTTTTTATTTTTTTGATATCTTAGCACCCATGATTTGCCTCCTTTGCCATTTACGACAAGGTAAAGTCCATCGCCATCGGCATAGCGGCCTGCTTTCGTGACTGTGTTTACGAACCTAGCCGTAACCTTACCCATTAATTATTTCCCACATTATTTACCACACTGTAACGGGGTTTTGACGGAATAGCAAGGGACAGTTAGTAACAATATAATGGCATAAAGCCTTGCATTTCTGGGGCTTTCAGGGCTATTTGAGAATTGTTAGAAATAGGGAAATGGTGGACAGGATAGGATTCGAACCTATGTACTCTAACGAGGGCAGATTTACAGTCTGCTGCCTTTAACCACTCGGCCACCTGTCCATTATCATGTCATTTCAGTTATTAGAAAAGACGCTTGATATGCGCACAAAAAACGTGCGAAGCGGCTCAATGGCGAAACGAAGCTTGCCTGTCAATGCTTGACGTGGAAAAGAAACCAAAACCATGGTAAAAATCGTAACAATTATTGATTTCAGGAAATTTTATGAACAGAAGACGCCGCAAAGGTTCTGCTAAAGATGGCGCAGGCAAAGGTCCACCGAAATTTTGGGGGCGTCATGCAGTGGAAGCGGCGATAGCCAATCCGAATCGGCGTATCCATAAAATATGGGCTACGCGCGATGCTCTGTCGCAATTTGATATACCTGCTAATATACCCATTGCTTTTTGCGAAGTCACTGATTTAGCACGTTTGGTTGCACGTGATGCCCCGCATCAAGGTATAGTTGCGGAAGTTGCCCCGCTTGAGGATATGTGGTTGCAAGATGTGTTAGATGACTCTGATGATCGGCCTTTGATCGTGCTTGATCAAATAACGGACCCGCATAATGTTGGTGCCATTTTTCGCAGTGCGGCGGCGTTTAATGCAGCAGCGATTATTACACAAGACCGGCATGCGCCGCCTGAATCGGGTACGCTAGCCAAGGCCGCATCAGGCGCATTAGAGATTATCCCTTGGGTGCGGGTGGTCAATTTGGCGCGCACATTAGAGGAGATTGCCGAGCATGGTTACTGGCGAATTGGCCTGACGGGGCATAGCGATATTGTATTGGATGAAGCGCTTACGGGCGGGCGCAATGCATTGGTGTTGGGCGCAGAAGGCGAAGGTATGCGCAACAATATTGAAGAGCATTGCGATCAATTAGCCAAGCTTCCCATTCATAGCAATATGGAGAGTTTGAATGTTTCTAACGCTGGTGCGATTGCGCTTTATGCCGAAGCGATGAAGAAGAAAGCATCATGATGGAGGTTTTTCTATGTCTATGAATGCTAAGCAAATTAAAGCGGATTTGGATGCTTTGGCGGCGCAATTTGATTATTTCAAAGAGGCGGTTGAGGTGGCGGGTTATCCAGAACCAAGGATCAGGGACAGAGGCTATACGACTATGCTGCGCACGATCGTTGGGCAGCAAGTTAGCGTGGCAGCGGCATCATCTATTTGGAATAAGATGGAGGCATTTTTGGGGGAGGGATGCCCCGCCGATACCCTATTATCCAAGGATTTTGATGAATTGCGTAGTTGTGGACTAAGCCGTCAGAAGCAGGGATATGCGCGGTCTTTGGCCGAATTGGTAGTCAGTGGGGAGCTTGTATTTGATAGCTTTCCAGCCGATGATGAAGAAGCAATAGCGCTTCTTACCAAGGTCAAAGGCATAGGGCGGTGGTCGGCTGAAATCTACTTTCTCTTTGCGGAAGGGCGCAGCGATATGTGGCCAGCGGGGGATTTAGCGATACAGGAATCAGTTGGTAAAATGCTGCGCCTGCCAGAGCGCCCTAGCGAAAAAGCGATTAGGGTAATTGCTGAGGATTGGCGGCCCTATCGCGGGGCTGCGGCGATCATGGCATGGCATATTTATAATGTGGATTTTGATGCTATTTGATACTATTTGATGGCTTTTGATGATGGAGCGATAGCATTATCCACCTCATCTGCTTCATTATCTCTTGAGATTTCATCTGTCGACATAATGTCCGCATCTGTCGATACTTTGTCTGCATCTCGTGATAATTTGTTCTCTCTTTCTTTTTCTTTGCGTGCCGCCTTAATTTCTTCTTTTACTTTCTTATAATCAATAGCCATCAGAATAGGGTTAAGTTCCAAAACTTCCAACATAAAGCTTTTTGGTTTGCGCCAATATTTGCTATCTGGGTTAAATCTATACCCAAGCACGGCGATAGCTTCGCTGGTAAAATGAATGCAATTTCGTTTTTTTAGATTGTAGCTTTTTTGTTCTCTGTTTTCCCATTTTTTAACAACGCTCATTAATTTGGCATAATCTGTATCATTGATCGTGACTTTGAAATGTGGATTGCTTTTGTCTATATATTTATCTTTGGGGGTTTGCACTTCGCCCGTGACAGATTTCCATAAAATTGCTGGAGATATTTTTACAGCGGTAAACCCATAGCTGGTGTCGACTATTTGACCATCCTCTAAAGTACCTTTCATGGTAAAAAAGGCATGTGGAAAACTATCGCCAAAATCATGGCTGTAAAATGTCACATCAACATCGGCGCGGGCAGGGGATGTAAGGAATAAGATAGCCAAAATAAATGTTAAAATAATACGCATTCTAATCCTTTACTTGTCATTTATAATCACCAGCATCCATCTAGCACTTTATCTGCATTTGTCATTATAAATAAACAACTTGACGTGAACGTCAATTAAGGTGCAAAAGATTATCCAGAGGAGTTTTTTATGGACCGTAAAACTATTTTTGTAACAGGAGCTGCATCAGGATTAGGCCGTGAAGTATCGCGCTATTTCGCTGATAAAGGCTATTTTGTTGGTTTGAGCGATGTAAATATGGCGGGCGTTGCAGAGACAGCCTCTATGATAGCCGATGGGCAAACATCGCAACATGCTCTGGATGTCACAAACCGTACGCAGTGGGATGAAGCCGTTGCTGAATTTGGTAAAGTAACAGGTGACCGAATGGATGTGCTATTCAATAATGCAGGGATTGGTTCTGGCGGCCCTGTTCAAGATATGCAAGATGATGATATTGATCGGATGATTGCTATCAATTTCACTGGCGTTATCAGCGGTATAAAAGCTTGTTTTAACATGCTGAAAGCTACGCCTAATAGCTGCGTGCTCAACACAGCATCAGCAGCGGGCATATATGGTGCAGCAGGATTGAGCGTCTATAGCGCAACAAAATTTGCGGTGCGCGGACTTACCGAAGCCCATGATATAGAGTTTCGGGAACATGACATTAAATCCCGTTCTTTGATGCCAGGCTTTGTTGACACCAATATCTTGTCCAACGTTACCGAAGGCAGCAATATGACAGGCAAAGAATTATTACAATCCGTCGGCCAAGAAGTTAGCCCTGTTGAAATTATCGGTCCTGCGGCTTGGGAAGCTGTGCATGGTGATAAGGTGCATACCACGGTCAATAAAACAGCGAAACAATTGGCCTTTGCGGCACGATGGTTCCCTGGGCGTTTGCGCAAACAAATGGTTGGCTTGACCGCTGGAATTGAGAAAAGCCTAGGCTAATTAGTTTTTTGGATTAGGGACTATGGATATTATAGTAGGGCATCGATTTGTGTAGCCAAATCAATATCACGCTGGGACAATCCTCTCGCATCATGGGTAGTGAGCAATATATCAACCATGGAATATACGTTAAACCATTCGGGATGATGATCGGCTTTTTCTGCCAAAATAGCAACTTTGCTCATAAAACCGAAAGCGCTGATAAAATTATCAAATTTGATAGTGCGCCTAATGCCTTTTTTGTCTGAGTCATAGCTCCATGATTTTAATTGACAGAGCGCAGCATTGCGGCTTTTTACATCTAATTCACACAACATATAGTTACTAACCTTGGCAAGAATGAAAAAACATGTCTATTAGGATTCATGGTGCAAGGTCAATCCAATAAATCATCAATCATGATGAATAATCTGGCGTGTATGCGTAGCAATCGGTTGATATATCAACATATATCAATCCAAATTGGTGCGCGTGAAATATTATGGGTAAAGGGCCGCAATGGCTCGGGTAAATCAACATTATTACGTCAAATATCTTCTTTGCTTCCCATATTAGCAGGGCAATTAGAGGTTAATGGCGATATTGCCTTAACCGATGAGACATTGACATTTGATCCCAATTTGCCGCTGGAAAAAGCGCTGCGGTTTTGGGTTGATTTGGACGGCAGTAGTCTTACCAAATTGGATGATGCAATGCAGCTTTTCGATCTTGTCCTCCTAAGCGATATTCCCGTTCGTTTATTATCAACGGGACAACGTAAAAGGGCAAATTTGGCACGTATATTTGCATCGGAAGCCAAAATATATTTGCTCGATGAACCCTATAACGGGCTTGACCAAGATAATATTACAGCACTTGATAAAGCGATGATGCAGCATCAAAAAACTGGCGGTATTACTATCATTGCATCGCATATAAAACCTGCAATAGCGATTGATCATATCTTGGATATGGATCAGGCACATTTGCATAAAAAGCAAAATGGGGAGCAGTTGTGAGCAAGTCAATATACCCTCTGGTTGAACGCGAAGTGCGTAATGCATGGAGCGGCGGTAATTTATGGATGCCGATTATTTTCTTTATTAGCATCGCTATTTTATTTCCTTTTGCCGTAGGGCCTGATGCCAAAATTTTGGCCATCACAGGCGGCGGAGTACTCTGGATAGCAGCCTTGCTCGCATCGCTCTTGCCAATGGAACGCTTGATATTACCCGACAGAGAAAATGGATTTTTGGATCAATTAATCGTACGCGGTTATAGTGATGAATTAATAGCTATTGCCAAAATTATCGGTCATTGGTTTGCTTTTGGTCCGCCGCTCATCATCGCTAGTCTCTTTGCAGCGGCTTTAATTGGGCAGGGCGATGATCGCATGGGTTTGATTATATTGGGCCTTGCCATTGGCACGCCTGCGCTAGCCGGATTGGGTGTAACCGTATCGGCTTTAACAGCGGGATTGAACGGCGCATCGGCGATAGGCGGATTATTATTAGTTCCCATTGCTATTCCCATATTGATATTTGGCGCAGCTTCACTTAGCCCAGAACCAGGTAGCGCATTGCAGCTTCTATCGGCTGCTAGCTTGGCTGTTACCATGGTTTCGCCCTTTGCTGCGGGTGCAGCTTTGCGCGCACTCAGGGAATGATTGGGTTTCGATCTTAATTTTTAAATACCCCCTTCTGTTGCGGGGTAACCCAATTCTTCTAACCCTCTGATGAGCATATCAGTGCAGGTATCAAGCTCAACCTGATTGGTGGAGCGTACAACAAAATTTGCCCCAACTGTGCCCTCGCGGAAAAAAGGATAGCTACCGATTTGGCAATTTTCATGCGCTTTTTCCGTATTGCGCAATAATGCTGCAACCTCACTTTCGGGCGACCAAGCTCCAATTTGCCGCGACAAGAGCTGCGCGCCGCCTTCTAATGTGCCAGTGAGCGCATCAAGCATTCCAGCGGTGATATGCGGAACACCTGCCATGATGAAAATATTTTCAACCTTAATCCCTGGCGCGCCCGTTTTTTCATTGGGGATAAGGTCCGCACCTTCGGGAGCACGGGCCATGCGCAGACGCCCCTCATTCAGGCCGCCACGTGTTTCATAATAACGTTCTAATATCGCTCGAGCGTCAGGATGCACCACCACATCCACACCCAGTGCCGAAGCAATGGCATCAACCGTAATATCATCATGGGTTGGACCTATGCCGCCTGTGGTGAACAGATAATCATTGCGCTCGCGCAATATATTCACGGCCTCGACAATATTATCCATCACATCGGCCACCACGCGAACCTCGGCAAGCCTTATGCCCTGTACGTTAAGCCAAGAGGCAATTTGCGCGATATTTTTATCCTGCGTACGGCCCGATAATATTTCATCACCGATGATGATTAATGCTGCTGTATAGATACGATTTTTTTCCATAGAATGTGTATAGACATTATTAAGCCTTTCGCAAAGCCTAGAAACTTGTATTGTAAATATAAATTGCAGTAAGAAGAATTTATGAATCAATATATGAAAGTCACACCCGAAGAGGCCTATCGCGCGCGCGATGGTGTCATCAAAATTCATGGCGAAGCAGGCTTTGCAGGTATGCGCAAAGCAGGCCGTATCGCCGCTGAAATTTTGGATGATTTGGTGCCGCATGTTGTCCCGGGTGTCACCACGGGCGAATTGGATGATATGGTGCGCGAACAGGCTTTGCGCAGTGGCAGCGTCCCCGCCACGCTTGGCTATCGGGGCTTTACTCATAGCTGCTGTACGTCCATCAACCATGTGGTGTGCCATGGTATTCCTGGCGATACGGTACTGCGCGATGGCGATATTGTAAATATTGATGTGACCGTGATTGTCGATGGATGGCATGGTGATACTAGCCGAATGTATTTGGTGGGTGATGTCTCGATAAAGGCCAAGCGGTTGGTTGATGTGACGTATGAATGTCTGATGCTGGGGATTGAACAAGCAAAACCAGGTAATTTTTTGGGCGATATTTCGCATGCTATTCAAACCTATGCTGAGAAAAACCGCTATGGCGTAGTGCGCGAATTTTGCGGCCATGGGCTTGGGCGTTTGTTCCATGATAGCCCAGAGGTCGTCCATGTCGGGCAAGCTGGCACAGGGCCAGAGCTGAAACCAGGGATGTTTTTTACCATCGAACCGATGATTAATGGCGGTAAAGCGGGGACAAAAATGCTCTCCGATGGTTGGACAGCGGTAACGCGTGATCGCAAATTATCGGCGCAATTTGAACATAGTATTGCAATTACGGAAACGGGCTGCGAAATTTTCACGCAAAGCCCCAAAGGTTTGAATAACCCGCCTTATTGAGAGAAATAGATTTTAATCAGAAACAATTTGGGCTTCTATGACTTTATTGTCATTGCCAACCTTTAGCACTAACCATTCGCTATCTATGCCGATAAAACCACGTTCTGCACCCAGACGATAGACCATATCCCAATCAGAAAAATAGCCAGTTTCTGGGGGTACACCGAGTAACTCCTCTATCTCAGATCGGCTTTTGCCCTTCAATCGATTGGTAATTAAAAACCCATCGGCCATCCTATGAGGAGTATCTAATAATCTATGCGGTTGATCGTAGCGATTTTCCCATGCGGAAGAAAAAAAGGGCAACGGCGCGTAAAAAACCAAATAAGTCGCCATAATGAGCGAAGTGAAAATGAATAAGAGTTTTTTAAATTTAGCCATAATATATGGCGTAACATGTTTATTAAAAAAATATGACTAGATCTTATTCTATTATTATAAAATTTTACGTCACCTTGTTTCATAAATAGACAATATCAAATCACCACATTGGCAATCACTAAACCCTATCAAAATAATTGTCTAATTTTCAGAATCATAAATAACTCCACTAGCTTTCATAGAAAAGATGTATTAAAAGAAGAAAAGTTACAAATGAAATTAGGTAAGGTACGATAATGTCTGCAATTTTACACCTCGCTGTTCCTGCTGGGGATCTTAAAATAACTGTGAAATTTTATACCGATGTACTGGGTTGTAGCCTTGGTAATGGCGAAGAAGGCCGATGGGTTGATGTGAATTTTTGGGGCAATGAATTGACCTTGCATCAAAGCGAAGAACAGCTTCCCAATGTGCGTCATGATGTTGATATGGGCGCAGTGTTGGTGCCGCATTTTGGTATTCACCTGACCCAAGCAGATTTTGATGGCGTGAAAGATCGAATCGCGGCGGCTGGCCTTGACTATATTGATGAACCGTATCGCCGGTTCAAAGGCGATAAATATGAACAAGAGACATTTTTTATCGCTGATCCCAATAATAATATATTGGAGATTAAAACGATGATGAACCCGCACGTTTTATTTGAAGTCGAACAGGATTAACATAGGGGCTTATGGCTTTTTAAACCCGTAAGCCCAATGTTTCCTCCAAGCCTGCCGCAATATTGAGGTTCTGCACCGCAGCACCGCTTGCGCCTTTGCCCAAATTATCCAGCATGGCAATCAGGCGGATTTGGCTCTCATCACCCGCTATATAGAGGGTCAGCATATCGGTGACGTTATCTTTATCGCGTAGCAAAAATTCGCCGCTATCGGGTAGAGCCGAGACGCGTACCATTTTCTCATTCGCATAATGGTCGGTTAGATAATCGCGCATATCCTCTTTATTGGCCATATTGGCGGTGCGGATAAGCGGAATTTCGACAAACATACCGCGAAAGGCATGAATGACCGATGGCGCAAATAATGGTGCATTATCAAGGCCGCTATAGCGCGTCATTTCGGGGACATGTTTATGCCCCATCTGCAAACCATAAGCGCGAAAGCCTATGTCGCTTTCATCTTGGAAACGGTTAATCAGCGCTTTTCCGCCGCCCGAATATCCCGACACGGCATTGCATGTGATGGGCGTATCGGCGGGGATGAGGCCGCCCGCAATTAAAGGCGTAATCAAACCCAAAAACCCTGTGGGATAACAACCTGGATTGCTGATGCGATTAGCGGCCGTGATAGCATCGCGCTGGCCTTTGCGAAATTCAGGAAAACCATAGCTCCAACCCTCAGCAGTGCGATGAGCGGATGATGCATCAATGATTTTGGTGCGTGGGTTTTGGACCATAGCGGCGGCCGATACAGCGGCTTCATCGGGCAAGCAGAGGATGACATGATCGGCATCATTTAAGGCCTCGCGCCGCGCATCATCATCTTTGCGTTTGTCTTCGGATAAGGTGATTTGGGTAAACTCGCTGCGTCCTTGCAGGCGATCTGCAATTTCTAGGCCTGTGGTTCCCGCTGCTCCATCGATAAACAAGGTTGCGCTCATAATGATAATCCAATAATTGTACTAATAGCGTTATTATGTGCTCAGTGCATGCTGTTACAATCGTCGTCGCGCCATTATGCCGCCTTCTTCTGCACGGTTTACTACATCTACGAGAGGCTCTTCTTTTACTTGCATCCAATGAGCATTAGCATGGATGATATTTTCTTCATCGCTCATAATACCAACATGGCCTAGGAAGAATATAATATCGCCGCGTTGAAGGGGTATGTCTTGCGCTATCTCTTGACCAATGCTTTGCTGCATATCGCTATCGCGCGGTGCTTTAATGCCTTGTAGGCCGAGAACTATTTGAACAAGACCACTGCAATCAAGGGCATCGCCGCTGCGCCCACCCCATAAATAGGGCGCACCGATCAATTCGCGAGCCAAGTCTATACTATCGCCATTCGCTTTTCCAATAAGGCTGATATGGCGATTGTGGATATAGCCATTGGCAGTTTGCATGAAATTATCATTATAGGGTTTGGCCGATAAGCGTGCGCCCATAGGCAATTGTTTTATGACCCTAGACTTTATAGAAGCGTCTGTGAATATTAAGGCGCTACGGCTGGTAATTTGATGGTCGGTGCGCGCATTGCCAAGGCTAAGGTCATCTATTGCGACATAGCCTACATAACCATCATGCACGCTATACCCCCAAGCATAACCACCTGATATATCTAATATAGCAAAATATTCGCCATATAATAATTGGCTAACTGCTGTGTCATGCGTGGCATTGATCATCATTGACGAAGCGGTATTACAAGATGCCATTTTTGCTTTGGCATAATGCGGCGCAAAAAATTTACCAGCAAGTGTGATGTCTGCCAAATCGCCTCTGATAGGTGTAATGCGGCTATCGTTATTTTGCTGCGGTCCACGCAAACGAAATTGAGATCGTTTCACTGATGTCATCCCAGATTGCACCGCCATAGTTCCTTAAATACTTAGAATCAAAATTTCATTTATCATGGGAATGTATATTGGCAAAGCCCCATTAACGTGTGGGATATTGTTTTGATAAATAATGGTAAGCAGCTCTTAAACCGAGTGCTTCTCCGCCTTTGGGACGACCAGGTAACGCAGCAGGCCGCCATGCAAATGTATCAAAATGACCCCATTTTATATCATCTTCTACAAAATTTTGGAGAAATAAAGCGGCTGTAATTGATCCTGCAAAGCTGCCCCCTGCATTCGATATATCGGCAATATCACTGGCGAGCATGTCATTATATCCTTGCCACAATGGAAGCTGCCATAAGGGATCATAATTTTCCTGTCCTGCTTTTAACATGGACTGAGCCATAGCGTCATCATTGCTAAAAAATGCAGGTAAATCAGGACCAAGCGCAATACGCGCTGCACCTGTTAACGTTGCAAAATCGATCATAAGCTCTGGTTCGGATTCTGCTGCTTTTGTAAAAGTATCAGCAAGAATTAATCGTCCTTCCGCATCGGTATTGTGAATTTCTACCTGAATGCCTTTACGGCTTTTGATCACATCACCTGGGCGCAGTGCATTTCCAGATATGGCATTTTCAGCAGCAGGGATAAGCATATGGAGGCGCACAGGAAGGTGCGATTTCATGATTAAATCTGTTAAAGCCAAAGCATGTGCAGCGCCGCCCATATCTTTTTTCATAAGGCGCATACCAGTGGCGCTTTTTATGTCTAATCCGCCTGTATCAAAGCTAATACCTTTACCAATAATGGCTATACGGGGATGATTATTGTCTCCCCATTTCAACTCTATCAGGCGTGGTTCATGCGCGCGCATGGCCGCCATACCAACGGCATGGATTAGCGGATATCCTGTTTCTAATTCGTCTCCGCGTATGACAGAGAAATCAGCTTTATGCTTTTTTGCAACCTTTTCTGCTTCTTTTTCAATATTATTAGGTCCCATATCAATGGGTGGGGTATTGACCATATTACGCACCAATGCGGTGGCTTCGGCTTGCATGACGATTTTATCAATCATCACTATATCTTTGCTGAGTAAGATATGCTGTTTCTTTGGTTCACTTTTGCTAAGATATGTATCAAACATATAATGTGACAATAGCCAACCGAGTGCAATATCTTCTAAGTCCTTACTTTCTCTGCCAAAAATTGAAACACGATAATGAGCTGTAGGAAGTTTTGGTGGTGCTGCGGCCAAGCACCATGGCGATGGATTATCAATATCATCTATTCCATAAACAACGTTCCAACTATTCGTATCATTGATAATCGCAATTTCAGAAGGCGCGCCCTTAAAAGATTGTGCATCCAATAGATTACGTGTCTTTTCTGGCTGATCCACATACCATTTATGATAATGAGCTTGGTCTAATAATAATATAGAATGGGCTTCTTGGCCTTGATCGGCGATTAACAATTTCGAATAATCAGTCATAGAGACGCATTATCCATTATCTATTCAACTATCTAGTAAATTATGGATTTACTCAACTGTTTCCAATTTACTCTCTAGTTGCGCGCTGTTTGGGCTATAAAATTGGATAATACCATCATCAACGGTGTCTTTCATCAATATGGTGCGATCTTGCAAATAATTTTGATTCAGTTTCCAAGGTAGTTGCACCGAATTTTTCGGTAATTCATGCAGTGACCGTTTTATATAACCCGATGAAAAATCAAACAGTTCATCTTCTTTTATGCTACCATCCATGGGCAAAATAGGATTGGCAATTGAATGGCCATTCGTATCCATATGGTTCAATAGGCGGCATGTATATTCGCATACAATATCCGTTTTTAATGTCCAAGATGCATTTAAATAACCAAATACGATTGTCATATTGGGAATGTCAGAGAACATACATCCTTTGTAATAATAATGGTCTGGAAAATTCACAGCCTTGCCATCAATAGTAAATTTAACTTTTCCAGCCACTGCTAATTTCAAGCCTGTAGCTGTTACAATTACATCGCTGTTAATTTTCTTACCAGATTTCAGCAAAATACCATCGCTTTGCACGGTTTCAATATGGTCTGTCACAATAGATGCTTTTTCGGCTGTAATGGCATTGAATAAATCATCGTCTGGAATCAGGCATAATCTTTGTTCCCATGGGCCATAGGGCGGAGTGAAATGCATGGGATCATATTTATCACCCAATGCCTTTTTCATGGGTTTTTCTATTTTCTTGATAATGGTTTTGGGGCGATTACGCGCCGCACGGAATGAAATATGTTGCATCACAATATTTTTAAAGCGCGTTATTTTATAAGCCCAGCTCTCTGGCAAGACTTTGCGCAAACTATTGGCGAAAAAATCACGAGAGGGTGCAGAAAACATCCATGTTGGTGTGCGTTGTAGCATGGTAACATGCTTTGCTTTTTCCGCCATCACAGGAACGATGGTCACCGCAGTAGCGCCGCTACCGATTATTGTTACTTCTTTATCAGTATAATCCAAATCTTTGGGCCAAAATTGCGGATGAATCACGTCACCAGAAAAACTCTCTAATCCTGTAATCGGTGCTTTATAAGGCTCATCATAATCATAATAGCCTGATCCCATGAATAAGAAATTAGCGCATATTGTTGTTTTGCTGCCATCCGATTTTTCAATCTCAACGCTCCATAATGCATCTGCACTAGACCAGCCAGCGCTAAGGACTTTATGGCCCATATACATTTTATTTCTAAGGTCGTTTTTGTCGGTTATTTTATTCAAATATTTGATGATGGATGGGCCATCTGCAATAGACTTTTCATCGGTCCATGGTTCAAAATTATAACCAAGTGTATGCATATCGCTGTCTGAACGAACGCCTGGATATTGAAATAAATTCCATGTGCCGCCAAGCTCTTCTCGCTGTTCCACGATCATATAGCTTTTGCTGGGGCATTTCTCACGCAAATGTACGGCCATGCCAATTCCCGAAATTCCAGCTCCTACAATTAATATATCGACATGACTTTTTTGCATTTTTTTCTCCAGCTAAAGTCCTTATGCCATTGCTTTGCCAAGGTTGCAAATAGCAATTTAATCGCTGGATTAAATTTATGGCTTATTGATTAATAAGCATCTTTAACTATGATCACACTATGCATGAAATAAACGATATAGAACGGCAATTGTTAACACAGCTCGACGAAGCTGCTGTCACATATAAACTCTATGAACATGAAGCTGTTCATACGGTATTAGAATCTGATAAAATTAATGCCAATATTATGGGCGCTCATACCAAGAATTTATTTCTCAAAGATACGCATGGTAATCATTATTTGGTGACTGTTCTGGCTGATAAACGTGTTGACTTGGGGATTCTGTCTAATGTCTTAGGCGCTGGTCGTTTCAGCTTTGGTAGTGCTGAGGATATGAAACAATATTTAGGCGTCTCGCCAGGTTCGGTCACGCCGTTAGCGGCTATTAATGACAATATGATGAATGTGAGCATAGTCTTAGATGAAATATTAGCAGCATCACCCATTGTGAATGTGCATCCCCTGCGTAATACGGCAACGCTGAGTTTATCGGGCTTAAACTTGGTGCAAATGCTGGTGAAATGGCGCCATGCCCCTACGATTTTAACGATACCAGCGAAATCAATTTCATGAAAATATTAGGCGCATTATTGGCTGGTGGAAAATCAAAACGATTTGGCAGCGACAAAGCTTTTGCACGCTATAAAAACCAATATTTAATCGATCATGCGATAGAATTATTACAGCCGCAATGCGATGCGATTCTTATATGTGGACGGACCTATAAAAACTATGCCTCGGTGCAAGACGACCCAATGGAACAAGGGCCATTAGGTGGGATTAATGCAGCCCTTAAATATGCCATAAAGCAAGATTTTGACGCCATCATAAGCTTTCCTTGCGATACAATAAGCAGAAATGATGTTGCTATAGCTGAGGACAATATTGTTGAGCCCGTAAAAATTAGAAGTTGGTTTGTAGATGCATATCCAGCTTATTTGGCTGACCAGCCCGTTATAGGCTATTGGCCTTGCACATTATCAAGAATATTAAACAGCTGGCTTCAAACCCAAAAACGGCGCTCTATGATAGCATGGGCAGAATATAGCGGAGCCAAAGCAATAGAGTCTGCTGATTTGGCAGGTGATACTCAATTAATAAATATTAATAAAACCGAAGATCTAAAATTGTAATAAATAAAGAGTAAGAGTTTTTAATAAATCACAGTTAAAGTTTTGATAGTGAATGTAAAAAGAGCCAGCACTTAAAGTGCTAGCCCTTTCCTTTCCTTATTTAAATCCCCCAATTCAAATAAAGTGTTACGTTCTTTCTATTCGATAGATGAATCTATAACATGTCTTATTTAACAAAGTTTTTTTAACTGACTATAATTTAATCAGATAGTTAGAATTTTTTTCCATTAATGTTGTATTTTTGCACCTCTTAAAAAGCGGTTTGCCCCCCATGGTTCATTTGATTTTAGCCGTAGAAAATTGAAATTTTGAGTTAATTTTAGTTCTGGAAATATTACTGCTCTGGCCGTAAAAGCAAAAAGATATTTTGTTCATCATATATTTAACACCATAAAATCACTCCCATTAAGGTTTAGACACAATGAATCGCAATTCCACATTATTACTTTTTGGCGCAACGGGTGATCTGGCCCGCAGGATGTTACTGCCATCGCTCTATGCATTATTTGCTGATAATTTAATTGAAGATGATTTAAGGATATTTGGCACGGCGCGCAGCACGCTTGATGACGCAGCCTATAGGGATATGGTGCGCGATGCCCTTATGGAGTTCTTACCCGAAGATAGAATAGCTGAGGGGCAAATTGGGGCCTTTTTACAGCGCATATATTATCAACCCTTAGATGCTTCGGCTATTGAAGGTTTTAGCGATCTTGCCGATAAAATTGGCGATATTTCTGATGGTTTATCGATATTTTTGTCAACGGCGCCATTTTTGTTTGAACCCACTATATTAGGACTAAAATCAGCGGGATTGGCAGGAGATAATGTATTAATTGGTCTTGAAAAGCCATTGGGCAATGATTTGGCTTCTTCTAAAGTCATTAACGATGCTGTAAATAGTGTATTCCCAGAAGAGCGCACATTTCGCATCGACCATTATCTGGGTAAAGAAACGGTACAGAATCTTATGGCCTTGCGTTTCGCCAATATGATGTTTGAACCGCTCTGGAATGCGCAAGCTATTGAGCATATTCAAATCACGATCAGTGAGACCGTTGGATTAGAGGGGCGTGCTGGATTCTACAATGATACAGGGGCTTTGCGCGATATGGTGCAAAACCATATGCTGCAATTATTGGCATTGATTGCGATGGAGCCACCAGCGAATTTGGATGCAGCGGCCATTCGTGATGAGAAAGTGAAAGTATTACGTTCGCTGCGGCCTGTATCTGAAAATGATATTGTTATCGGACAATATGGCGCTGGGGCAGTGTCGGAAAAATTGGTCAAAAGCTATGCGGATGATTTAGGGGCCGAATCAGATACAGAAACTTATGTTGCTATTAAAACTTTTGTTGATAATTGGCGCTGGCAAGGCGTTCCTTTTTATCTGCGCACGGGCAAAAGATTATCAGAACGGCGCAGTGAAATTGTCATACAATTTAGAGACGTTCCGCATAATATTTTTAAAGATCGCGGTGCAAAATTAGAATCGAACACTTTGATCATCCGACTGCAGCCAGAAGAATATGTCCGATTATTGGTAATGTCGAAAGAACCTGGCCTCGATAGAGGACAAATGGTGCTGCGCGAAGTTCCACTTGATTTATCTTTAACACAAGCTTTTGCAGGGGCACGTCGAAGAATAGCCTATGAACGATTATTACTTGACCTTATAGACGGCGATCAAACTTTATTCGTGCGCCGTGATGAAGTGGAAGCGCAATGGAAATGGGTGGATGATATTCGTGACACTATTAACAAAAATGCAATGTCACCGAAAATATATAATAGCGGCGGTTGGGGGCCAAGCACGGCTATTGCCCTTACAGAACGCGAAGGTGTGTCTTGGCACGAATGATAGTGAAGGTAACGTCCTTCAATCGTAAATTCTGAATAATAAATTTAAAAAAAAATGGTCTAATAATCATAATATGGTTAGAGTCCATTTTAGACATGATTGGCTTAAAAAAGCTGAACGTTTAAGGAGCAGAGAGTGACAGAGATTGAATGGTGGGATTTTGATAATAGCGAAGAAATGGTTGATGCTGTTGCTGGTGATATTCAATTCATCATAGAAAGTGCGCTTGATGCGCGCGGTAGTGCTGTTATTGCATTTCCAGGGGGTAATACGCCCATGCCAATATTCGATAAATTGGCCAATGCCTCTATAAAGTGGAAATATGTCACGATCATTCCAACCGATGACCGACTGGTTGCGGTCGATGATTCTCTCTCTAATATTGCGAAAATCGCTAAAATATTTTTGCCGCTTGGAGCGCGTGTTGTTCCGTTTACCAGTGAAGCTGCGGATTATAATCTGGCAGGCAGCGCTGCCGATGCGCGGTTACAAGATATGGCTTGGCCGCTAGATTTGGTCTGGCTCGGTATGGGTCTGGATGGTCATACCGCATCTATATTCCCAGGTCCTGATATGGAATCAGCGCTAGATATTAAGGACGAACGGCGTGCTATTGGTGTTCATCCCGATCCAATGCCCGACAGCGCGCCTGTGAACCGCGTAAGTTTGACAGCCAATGCAATAGCATCGGCCAGAACGGTGATGGTAACGATTGAGGGATTGGATAAGCGTGCTGTTTTGGAACAGGCGATTGATTTGGGAGCAGCTAGTGATGCCCCAATTGGCAAGGTGTTTGATGCGCTAACTGTTCCTGTGGATATTTATTGCCTTGATAGATAATTTATTTATCTGAGTGGGGATTTTAATATTTAATAATTTTTATCTTTTCACCGTGGCGGTTTAATTTTTTTAAATAGTAAGGAATATCGTCTTTTTCGGATGCTGGTTTGCGCACAATCTTTGGATCAATGAGATGATCAAATGCAATACCCAGCTTTCTCTCAGCTACCCATGCAACTTTTCCGCTTATCCAACCGATATTTTTCAGCTCAACTTCCACGCGTGTTCCGCGTGCGGCTTGGATGGAGGCTTCTGCCATGAGACCACCCTCAGAGAGGTTGCGCACAATGACTTGGCCCTCTTCTCCACCATCTTGAAACTTTAGATTAGCTCTTACAAACAAGCTATCACGCTCATTATCGCGCTTTGTGGTGTTATCAACATTAGCTGCAGTATCTGGACCGAGTGGTTCGGATAGTTTTTCGTTCATGATGATTTAATTCCCAATATATTTTACATTGAGAAACTATTAGCATGGAAATTGTAGATAAAAGGTTAATAGATAAGAATTTTTCTATCAAAAAATTTAACTATCTCTTGAGATGCGTTCTTTGCGTTCATGCTTCTCTTGCGCTTCGAGTGACATTGTAGCAATTGGCCTTGCTTGTAACCGTGGTAAAGAGATAGCATCCCCAGTCACCGAGCAATAGCCATATTCACCATCTGCAATGCGTTTTAAGGCAGCGTCGATTTTTGAAATTAATTTTCTTTGCCTATCACGCGTACGTAATTCGATTCCCCAGTCTGTTTCACTCGATGCTCGGTCGTTGGGATCGGGCTCTTTTATGGGTCCATCTTGTAAATTGTTTAACGTCCCTTGTGATTCGCCCAATAATTCTGCTTTCCAATTTAGCAATAGCGATTCAAAAAATCGCTGCTGTTTTGGGTTCATAAATTCTTCGTCATCGGATGGGGTGTAATCTGGTTCTATTTCTATATCATTGTTATTATTGATACTATTTAATTTATTCAACGAGCTAGACACGGTGATCTCCAAACAATAATTATCATAGAAATATAATTATGATTATAAATTTCATCAACTATACCCATATTAATACACCCACATAAATATATGGCGGCCTATATACGGGGCTTTTTTTCTATTCAAGCGTCAAATTAATGTTATAGTGATTCTTAGAGTCTATTATTATATCTCTTATTTGATTAGCGTTGTTAAGAAGTGATAAATATCTTGCCTCAAAATAGTCTCGCAATGGGACGATTTTGAAAAAGGAGGATAGAATTCGGTAAAAAATGAGTCTCTTTTCGAGAAATCAAGGTTAATGACGTTGAGATTAACATTATTTTTCGCTTTTCTGTTGTAGTCGCTAATCATCGAAAAATATTAGAGGCGGTGTGAAAGTATTTGTCTCTAGTTAGTTTGGGTAAGCAAAAGAAGGTTAATATTATGTCGGTTAAAATGGCTTTAGCAAAATTATGTGCATGTACATGCGGTGGTGCACTTATCGGTGGAGGGGCAGTACAGCTTGCAGAACCAACATCAAAACCTTATGTTCAAAAAGAGCGTAAGACAGTAAAAGCGCGCCGTATTGCGCGAGGAACGCCTGTTCGCAAAGTTAAGCGCGTTCGCAAGGTTACAAGAGCAGCGACAGCGAGCACTACGACCTGTCAACCGACTGTGATCACGGTTGCTACACAGGCCGCTGCACCTGTTCCATTGCCTCCAGTGCCTGTACCATTTGTACCACCTCCACAGCCTATTCCTGCACAAGCAACATTCACTGGTGGCTCTGTGCCTGTTGTAGTTGGTGGAAGCGGCGGATTTGGCGGCGGATTTGGCGGCGGTTTCTTTGGTGGTTTCTTCGGCGGCGGCGGAAGCGGCGGCGGGAGCATAATTATTTCATCAACCTCCAGCGGTGGTTCTACATCAACTAGCGGTGGTTCTACATCAACTTCGACAGGTGGTTCTTCATCAAGCAGTTCATCATCGTCGAGCAGTTCGTCCAGCTCATCATCAAGTTCTTCCTCTGGAGGCATTGCCAGCAGTACTGGCGGCATCAGCACCAGCTCAGGTGGTAACACTAGCACGGGCGGCGTTAATACCAGCTCAAGCAGTAGCACGGGCGGCGTAGTAGACTATGATCCTGGTTATACCAGCTCAGGCGGAAATACCAGTACGGGCGGTATCAGCACTAGCACGGGTGGAAATACCAGCACGGGTGGTATCAGCACTAGCTCAGGTGGTAGCACCAGTACAGGTGGAGCAGCTGATTATGATCCTGGCTATACTAGCACAGGCGGTAGCACCAGCACAGGTGCTAATACGAGCACAGGCGGTATAAGCACAAGCGGTGGTAGTTCGTCATTTGGTGGAAGCTCCAGCAGTTCTAGTTCCTCATCAAGCAGCAGTTCTAGCTCTTCATCGACCTCAGGTGGGGCAACCAGTAGCGGTGCATCATCGGGCGGGTTTTCAAGCTCAACATCTTCTGGTGCTTCATCGTCAAGTTCTTCATCGAGTTCAGGTATAACCAGCAGTGGTTCTTCCAGCTTTGGTGCAAGCAGTTCTTCATCATCCAGTAGCTCTGGCGCTACAAGCGGCGGAAACAATGGTGGTCAAGGTAATCCAAATGTACCAGGAGGCTCAACGGGCGGAACGGACGTTCCTGCTCCTCCTATAGTATTATTATTTGGCGCAGCCGCTGCAGCCTTATTTGCGCGTCGCCGCAAGAAGAAGAAAATATTAGAACAAGCATAATCATTTACCGATGATTAAATTTGCGGCGGGGGTTTTTCCTCGCCGTTTTTTTATGCGCGTCGGATAGAGATGTATAATTGTTGCAATAATCTGTCTTGCTCGGCATAGAAGCGATCATGCATGATTTAAAATATATAAGAGAAAATTCTACAGCTTTTGACGCTGCTCTGATGCGGCGTGGGAGCGATGCTGAATCCGCTGCCATATTAGAGTTGGATGAGCAGCACCGTGCGATACAGACTGAATTACAAATTGCACAAGCACGCCGTAATGAAGCCTCAAAAGCTATTGGGGCAGCCAAAGGAAAAGGCGACGAAGAAGGCGCTGCAAAGCTTATGGCCGAAGTCGCTGCACTCAAAAAGCGCATGCCCGAATTGGAAGAAGAAGAGCGCTCATTGAGCAAGGCGCTGTATAATATGCTGTCGGCTTTGCCCAATTTGCCAGATGATGATGCCCCTACGGGTGAGGATGAAGAGTATAATGTCGAGTTAGAGCG
>CALDZL010000151.1 GCA_937944295.1 uncultured Sphingorhabdus sp. | reverse complement strand
TAATTGGATGTATCACCATGATGGTATGCGTTCTTGAACCGCGTGATGGTGATATAGAAGCCGCATCAATGATGTCCGATAATGGGATTGCGTTGGCCAAGCAGCGAGCAGCGAAAAAAGGGATAGTTAAAGGCAGCGATTTGGCGCGCGGTTTTGCATGGCTACGGCCCAATGATTTGATCTGGAATTATGTAATTAACAATTATTTGCTAGGTAATGATCCGCCAGCTTTTGATATTTTATTCTGGAACAGCGATGCAACCAATTTATCGGGCAGTTTGCTTGGTGATTTTCTTGATATTTTCGAAGCCAATGCTTTTGCTGAACCATGTAAATATAATATTTTGGACCATAAGGTTGATCTTTCCAAGGTGAAAAATGATATGTTCATACTGGGCGGGACAACTGATCATATCACGCCTTGGAAAGCCTGTTATCGCTCTACGCAATTATTTGGCGGTAAGAATATTCAATTTGTTTTAAGCCAAGCAGGGCATATGCAGGCGATATTAAACCCTCCTGGTAACCCAAAAGCCAAATATTTCCGTAATGATGCAAAAAAACCACCCAAAGATGTTGAAAAATGGATGGAAGGTGCGCAGGAAGTTAAGGGCAGTTGGTGGCCTTATTGGATCGAATGGTTGAGCGCACGTGCTGGCAAAAAAGTAAAACCACCCAAAGATTTGGGCTCTAAAGCATTCCCTGCCATGGAGGCCGCGCCTGGACTTTATGTGCATGAGTGATCTCAACCGAAATTTTTGCCAACAAATGGCGTATTGTAAATATATAGCCTATTTTATTGAGAGATATTATGACCAAAGCAGTTAAGGCCTCTAAGCGAGTGAAGGACGAAATATCTAAGGCAGATAGCTCTGGTGTGCCACTTTATACAATGGAAACTATCGATGGGCGTGTGCTGCGCGTTGCAAGATGGTTGAATGGCAATGGTGAAAAGGCGCCTATCTTATTTTTTAATGGAATTGGTGCGAATATTGAAGCCATAGCACCCTTTGCAGAGATGCTATCAGATCGTGATTTTATAACATTTGATATGCCAGGGATAGGTGAATCGCCCGATCCTATTGTACCTTATAATGCAATTATGATGGCGCGAATTGCCGCGCTTTTGCTGGATCATTTTAAGGTTGATATAGTTGATGTATTGGGCGTGAGCTGGGGCGGGGCTATGGCGCAGCAATTTGCATTGCAATATGGCAAGCGCGTTAATAAATTAATTTTAATCGCAACCAGTGCAGGTATGATCATGATGCCTGGGAACCCGAAAGCGCTAATCAAAATGGCTGACCCACGGCGGTATATTGATCCTGAGTTTATGCGTAAACATTTTTTAACGCTTTATGGCGGGAAAGATGATGGAAAAGGTGATCATATAGCGCGTGTTACTCCGCCGTCAAAAATGGGATATTTTTATCAACTGGGCGCGATGATGGGTTGGACAAGCGCACCTTTTTTGCCCTTTATGAAAATTCCGACCCTTATTATGATGGGCGATGATGACCAGATTGTTCCTGTTTCTAATGGGCAATTTCTAAACTTCCTCATTCCGAATAGCGAATTATTTGTCGTCGAAGATGGTGGCCATTTGTTTATGCTTAGCCATGCGGATGAGACTATTGATAAAATCAAGGCTTTCTTAGATGCCAGAGACAATGCAGCTCAAGCGGCATGAGTAATAAGATAAAGACTATATTTTACGCTGCGCTTTTAGCGCTTTTGTCATTTTCCTTTATCCAATCTTTGCCTTTAAATAAACGAGTATCTGCGCAAGAAAAAAGTATTGCTGCCGATGATGACACTACCAATACTGACACTATATTATTGGTTGGCAATAAGGGTGAGGATAGCGTTAGCTTTATCGATCTAAAATCTGGACGTGAAATTGGCCGTCGTCCGAGCGGCAAGAATCCGCATGAAATTGCTCTGTCGCCCGATAAAAAGCGCGTAGCTATTGTATCGTATGGCGAGAGCAATATCGATATATTTGATATAGAAACACGTACATTGGTTAAGAAAATTGATATTAGCCCTAACAGTAACCCGCATGGGTTGGTGTGGCTTGCCGATGATCGTATCATAGCTACCACCGAAGGTAGCGACACGATTACAATGATATCAGCACCGCAAAATGGTAAGCATATCATAACATCGATTGCGACAGGCCAAAAAGGTAGCCATATGCTGGCGGTTGATAGAGATGGTAGATTTGCTTATGTTGCCAATCTACAATCGGCAAGCGTTACAAAAGTTGATCTGATTCAAGGTAAGAAAATTACCGATGTAGCAACGGGAGCTGGGACCGAAGGGATTGCTCTCACAGCTGATGGAAAAGAGTTATATGTATCAGCTCGAGGTGATAATAGTGTCATAGTATTGGATGCAGCCACTATGGAGATAATGCAGCGTATCGCAGTAGGTCGTTTTCCGCTGCGCGTTATTATCAGCCCCGATGGCAAATATGCTGTCACATCCAACTTACAAGATGGCAGTTTAAGCGTGATTAATATTGCCACGCGCAAAGTAGAGCGGACCATTATAGTGAGCGGTAACGCAGATACGCAGCAGGTAACGATATTATTTTCTGATGATGGTAAATATATTTATGTTGCTGAAACGGGTATTAACCGCATTGCGGAGATAGATTTTGAACGAGGTAAATTAATTGGAAGGCTAGCAGCAGGAAAAAATGGAGATGGGCTGGCGATCGCGCCTAAATAGTGATGTCATATTATATTGCGATAGGTCGAGATTTTTTTGACTTCTCGAAAAGCAAAAGATGTATCAATCGCCGAAATGCCCTTAATGCGGTGTAATTTTTTGCGCATGAAATTATCATAATCATCCAAGTCACGCACCATAACACGCAATAAATAATCCGCACTACCCGTCTGTAAGTGACATTCGATTATTTCATCCAAATCTTGTACGGCATTTTCAAATGCACTGATAACTTCGCTATTATGCAGTTCAAGCGTGATACGCACAAAAACAGTGATATTCAGACCATATTTCTTGGGGTCGATTTGAGCGCTATATCCTTGAATTATGCCTGCTTTTTCTAAATTACGCACGCGCCGAAGACAAGGAGACGGGGATAGGTTGACGCTATCCGCTAACTCTTGGTTACTGAGTCTTCCGTTTAATTGCAAAGCCCTAATAATAGCATGATCTATCTTATCCATACTATACACTAGCATATTATGCTAATATTAAAAGATATAATAGCGATAAAAGTAATTAATTGCGCCAACTATAGCATATAAGCGGTAATTATTTGAAGGGATATATTATGAAGCATGAAAAAATTAGCAGAGCTGAAGCACCAAAACCTAACTATGATTTTACGACACGCGCTATCCATAGCGGTTATGATCCTGCTGATGAGCAAGGTTCGTTAAATCCGCCCATTTATATGACATCAACATTTATTGGTCAAAATGCCGAACATGTAGGTGATATGTTTGCAGGAGAATGCGAGGGGCATTTTTATTCGCGTATATCCAACCCGACGCTTGATTTGTTGGAACGCCGTATCGCCGATTTAGAAGGTGCTGAAGCATCTTTATCCGCAGCATCGGGCATGGGCGCTATATCAGCAACATTGTGGTCACTCATTAAACCAGGTGATGAGATTATCGTCGATATGACGCTCTATGGTTGCACCTTTGCATTCATGCGGCATGGTTTGTCTAAATTTGGCGTGAAAATCACCCATGTGGATATGACTAACCCGCAAATGCTGAACGCGGCGATTAGCGATGATACCAAGATTGTTTATTTTGAAACGCCAGCTAATCCAAACATGCGGGTGATTGATATAGCTGCAATCTCTGTAATAGCGGCGGAGCATGATGCTGTAACTATCGTTGATAATACTTATGGTTCACCTTATTTGTGCCGCCCAATCGAACATGGCGCCGATTTGGTCATTCATAGTGCGACCAAATATCTAAGCGGTCATGGTGATGTTATTGGCGGTATGGTTTCTGGAAAAGCAGAGGTTATTCAAAACATTCGTCTCTTCGGTCTAAAAGATATGACAGGGGCTTCCATGAGTCCGATGACCGCCATGTTACTTATGCGCGGTATCAAAACCCTGCCGCTACGGATGAACCGTCATTGTGAGAGTGCTATGAAAGTTGCGTTGTGGCTTGAAACGCAAGATCAGACCAGCACCATATATTATCCGGGTCTGAAAAATTCTCCTTTCCATGATGTAGCGGCAAAGCAAATGTCTGGTTTCGGCGGGATGATTGCGTTTGAGCTCAATGGCGGAAAAGAGGCTGCACTTAAATTTATTAATGCGCTGAACCTTATTCATTGTGCGGTGAGTTTGGGAGATGCGGAGACATTGATCCAACACCCCGCTAGTATGACGCATTCTTGCTACACGCCAGAAGAACGTATGGAATTTGGTATTTCTGATGACCTTATCCGTCTTTCGGTTGGCTTGGAATCGGCATCTGATATTATGGCGGATATATCGCAAGCTATGCAGCAATTATAAATAGGTAAAAAATCCTCTTTCCTTTTCATATCATTGCGCTAGCATTGTGTAATTATAGTGCAGGGGAGAGAGGTCCATGCGGCATATTGCGATTATTGGCTCGGGGCCAGCGGGTTATTATACAGCGGAAGCGGCGCAAAAGAAATTTGGCGATGATGTCGCCATTGATATTTTGGATAGGCTTCCTGTGCCTTTTGGTCTCATTCGTTTTGGCGTTGCCCCTGACCATCAATCGATAAAGGCGGTTTCGCGCCGCTATGAGAAAGTAGCACTGACCGATAATGTACGTTTTGTTGGCAACGTAAGCGTTGGTAAAGATGTATCCATCGAGGAATTACAGGGATTATATGATGCGGTGGTGCTCGCAACGGGAGCGCCCAATGATCGTGAACTCACTATTGATGGAGCGGAATTAGCGGGCGTATATGGCAGTGCTGCCTTTGTTGGTTGGTATAATGGGCATCCTGATTTTAAAGATCTGAATCCGCCGCTGGATGGCAAAGATGTGGTGGTGATTGGTAATGGTAATGTCGCGCTTGATGTTGCACGCATATTATCCAAAACATGCAGTGAGTTCGAGGGAAGTGATATTGTCGCCCATGCGCTGGAGACTATTGCAGCCTCAAAGATAGAGAATATTACATTTTTGGGACGCCGTGGGCCGCACCAAATAGCGATGACGCCTAAGGAATTGGGCGAGTTAGGGCGATTGGAAAAGGCTTGCCCGCGCGTTGATATGGGTGATTTCCCGCCAGAAGGCGATGATGCTATGTTAGAGCCTGGCATGCGCAAAGCGGTTACGCATTTGCGTGAATTTGGCGGCATTACCGAATCCCATCGTGTTGATAAAAAAATTGATATAAATTTTGATTTTTTCGCATCCCCTTTGACGATTAATGGTGATGGCAAGGTCGAAAGTGTGACGGTCGAAAAAACGAGACTTGATCAAGATTTACGCAGTCAAGGCACGGGCGAAACCTATGATATTAAGGCCTCTCTGGTTGTTAGCTGCATTGGCTATCAAACCCCGCCAATTGAGGGTGTGCCTTATGAACATGGGCGGGGGCGTTTTGCCAATGATGAAGGGCGCATATTGCCGGGCCTATATTGCGTGGGTTGGGCGAGGCGCGGGCCAAGTGGGACTATCGGGACCAATCGCCCTGATGGTTATGCAATTGTTGATTTGCTGGCTGAAGATATGAGCGCTAGCGCGACAAAAAATGGACGCGCTGGTTTGGATGACATATTGGCTTCGCGTCATGTCAATGTGGTGACTTTCCGTGATTGGAAAAAGATAGAAGAGGCGGAACATGCCAATGCGCGCGATGGTTCTCCGCGTGAGAAATTTGTCGATATAGAAGCAATGATAGCGGCTAGTCAGATATAGTTTCTCATATATTTCAATAACCTTTTCTGATTATAATTCTGCTTTAATCATGCCATTAAATCTGATAACATTAATATTAGGAGAGATTTTATGCATGATATGGTGATACGCGGCGGCACAATAGTAGATGGCAGCGGAGAGGCGGCCTTTACTGGTGATGTTGCCATTGATGGCGGAATAATTTCTACCGTGGGCATAGTTAATGGCACTGGCAAGCAAGAAATTGATGCGAGCGGTAAAATTGTAGCGCCTGGATTTGTTGATATTCACACCCATTATGATGGCCAAGCCACTTGGGATCAGGAGATGGCACCATCAAGCTGGCATGGCGTTACCACCGTTGTGATGGGAAATTGCGGCGTAGGATTTGCGCCTGCGAAAAAAGACAAGCATGATTGGCTAATCGGCCTGATGGAAGGGGTTGAAGATATTCCTGGTACGGCATTGGCCGAAGGTATGAAATGGAATTGGGAAACATTCCCCGAATATATGGACGCTTTAGAGGAATTGCCCCGCACCGTCGATGTTGCAACGCATGTTCCCCACGGGGCAGTACGTGCCTATGTGCTGGGGGATCGCGAAAAGCCGGGTGCCGTGCCTACACAACAAGATGTCGATATAATGTCGAACATTGTCGAGGAAGGATTGCGCGCTGGGGCGTTGGGTTTTTCTACATCGCGCACGACTTTGCACCGCAGCATCGATGGCGAATTGGTTCCTGGCACTACCGCGACCAAAGATGAGTTAATGGGTATTGGTAGAGCGATGGGCCGTGTTGGATATGGCGTGTTTGAAATGGCGTCTGATTTAAACCGCGAATGGGATGAATTTGGTTGGATGGGTGATCTCAGCCGTGAAACAGGAATGCCAGTCACTTTTGCGGCGCTGCAATCCATCGCCAAAGACATCCCGCTTGATGAGCAAATTTCCCAAATGCGCGCCCAAAATGATAATGGCGCCAATATCGTTGCGCAAATTGCACTGCGCGGTAATGGCATCATCATGACATGGCAGGGCACGGTGCATCCTTTTATCCGTAAACCGAGTTGGATTGCGATGGAGAATTTAAGCTGGGATGAAAAATATGCCAAGCTATGTGACTCTTCGTTTAAAGCGCAATTAATTGCCGAGGAAAGCTTAGCCGCGGAACAGGTTGATATGGCGCCTATCCAATTCATTATTACCAATGGTTGGGCGATGCAATATCAAATGGATGATGGGTTTAATTATGAACCTACGGCAGAGGAATCCATCAATTCGCGGGCGAATGCGGCGGGCGTTTCGCAGCCTGAATATGCTTATGATTTGCTGATGAGCGATAATGGCAAGGGGTTGATTTATCTGCCTATCCTTAATTATGTCGACGGTAATCTGGATTTTTTGCACCCGCTGCAAGATGCGGATGATTGCGTGAATTCGCTCTCCGATGGCGGGGCGCATTGCGGTACGATATGTGATGCGGCTAGCCCAACATTCATGTTAGAGCATTGGGTGAAAGGTCGCGAGCGCGGAACAATCAGCATTGAAAATGCGATTAAACGCCAATGTTATGATACGGCGCGGCTCTATGGTCTGAATGATCGTGGTTTGCTGAAAACGGGTTATTTGGCCGATGTGAATATCATCGATATGGATCGGATTAAGCTGCAAAAACCTTGGCTAGCGTTCGATCTACCAGCGGGCGGCAAGCGCTTGCTGCAAAAGGCCGATGGCTATGACATGACGATCAAATCAGGACAGGTGACGTTCAAAAATGGCGTGATGCAAGGCCCAACGCCGGGCGGCCTTATCCGTGGTCCGCAGCATGTCGAGATGATGGAAGCTGCGGAGTAGAGCCTCGTTTCTCTGTGAAACTAAGTCCTTTTCGCTTTAGGTAAGCAATTTGGATTCATACTCTTTGACCTTCTCCCTTGAGGGAGAAGGATAGAGAGGCTTATCTTTAGATTAGCCGAAATTGGATGAGGGTGGTTATAGGTTCATAGGATAGTTTTTCTAATGAAATTTTGAAACCCTCACCCAGCTATCGCTAGGCTTCGCCAAGCTATCGCATCCCTCTCCCTAAAAGGGCGAGGGTTTATTCATATTAATATAATATTTGATCTTAGTGATTAACCTCGAACATTATTGCTAATTCAGTATCATATTCTAATATTTCAATGTCTGGTGGAATTAAATGGCCATATCTTCGCACATAATATTCAGCTAGGCTTTCTTCTGCTCTTAAATGCCTCTTAACAAAGAATATCTTTCTAAAATCAACTGGTGCAATGTGAAAATAATACATAGCTTCATTCCACACGGTAAGCTTAGCGCTCGGAACATTCCCACTTTCAGTCCATGTATGAGACTTACACTCAACTATTACTTTTGGATTGCTTGACCCAAGGTCAAAGCGATGATTTTTAGTTCTATTAGCTACTCCAACTAGAACGTCAAAATTTCGGTCTAAATCTAATCCAATTGATAGCAAAGCTTCTTGAGCTTGTAATTCAAACTCATGGCCAGCATGAGCATTGCTTACTGCCCCTTTTCTATGGTGTGAGATCACTATTAAACCCGCATGGGCATCAACACATAGAGCGCATCGGTTTTGCTGTCTTCGCGGAT
>CALDZL010000150.1 GCA_937944295.1 uncultured Sphingorhabdus sp. | reverse complement strand
GGGCAATTTTCCGTTTTTGAAAATAGCAAATATGGGCCATTGTTAATTGGTGAAGGACCATTAGATGATAGCGCGATTGATGAAGAGGTTGAGCTATTTATGTCTGAAGTACCAGATGTACGTCTGGAAATTCAAAGCGCTAAAAAAGACAAAAGGCGACAAAATTATACAGCAACGCTTAGCAATGCGCGTAACTATCCGATAGAAGCGGAGATTGATATTCCGTATATATTGTCAGGACGCCATAAAAATATTAGGGAAATTGACGGCATAGCAACTTGGGTTGTCACCGTTCCAGCCAATGGCGAGGCCGTTTTGAAATATTCGGTCAAGTTAGAACGGCAATAAACAGAATAACTCTTATTTCCCATCTAAATAGATGGCGCGCGATTCTTCTGGAATAGGTCGCGGCCGCGCATTTTCGTCCAATGCAACAAAATGGAAAGTTCCGCGCGTAACAGCTACTTGTTCATCACCTCTGTTACGCGATGCAATGACATCAACACATAATGTGATCGATGTTCGGCCAATTTTTGCAACATTGACATATACTGAGATTAAATCACGCGGTAATATCGGGGTTATAAATTCCATGGCCTCGATAGCAACCGTTGCTGTTGAACCTTGCGCGACTTGGGCCGCCACTATGCCGCCTGCTATATCCATTTGCGATAAAACCCAGCCACCAAAAATATGGCCATTATTATTAAGATCACGCATTTGCGGGGCAACGCGTAATATGGGCTGTTTCTTAGAGAGCTGCTCTATCTCTTCTTTAGTCATCTCCATCATAGCTTCCTTTCAGAGGGTCATCGATAGATTCGTCATGCCCGCTGCCGCTAGATAGGAAAACAAGGCCCATCAATGCGGCGGTAAGAAGTGCTGTAAACCCAATGCCCAATGCGGATGCAATGTAAAAGTGAATCGATATAAAACCATTTTTCCAAAAAAGTAGGGCCAATGAAATAATGACACATAAGAGTGTAAAAAGCGCCATACGCCGCATTAATTTCCAATAGCGCGCCCAAGCAAAACTGGCATATTCGGGATCGTCAAGCGGAGATGGGTTTACCATATTTCGTCCTTTTGTTTGGATATGCTATAACAATAGGGTGAATAGGGGAAAAAGAACAATAGGAGAAGGAAGAAAATGACCATTGCACATATTTTGGAAAAACGCATTGGAGATATTATCATGGCAGATTCACAGCAAAAAGTCTCCACAATAGCATCTTTATTGGCTGAAAAAAGAATCGGAGCTTTGCCCATCGTAGATGATGGTAAGGTTGTTGGTATCTTTTCTGAACGTGATTTAGTGTATGGAGTTGCTGCTAAGGGCGCTGGTTTTATGGAAAAACAAATGTGCGATGTTATGACGAAACCAGCTATATGCGTTCAATCGAGTATGAACATTATGACGGCTTTGTCACTCATGACCAAAAGACGTATCAGGCATTTACCCGTGGTGGACGCGGGCGTGATTTCGGGTTTTGTGTCTATCGGTGATTTGGTTAAATATCGCATTGATAAAATTGAATCCGAAGCTGCGGCTATGCGAGATTATATTCAAACTGTGTAAAAGAATGTCTGCGGATAGCCAATAAATGCAACCAGCTTAATTCTTTGTGGCAGTGTCGCTATCGGCACTAATCACAGCAATAGCTGGTGCTTTGCGTTTAATCAAAAGGTTGATAACTTCCTCTAATATATCTTTAGCAAAATACCAAAGCAGAGCAAAATATGAAATTGCACCTATAGCTATTAGTAATAGGAACCGCAAATAAATATCATATTCATGCCCGAAAAGGCTATATTCCAGCAGCATTATTTTTTTCCCGATATATATATCTGCCAACATGACAACTGCTGCCATTGAAATAGAAGCAAAAAAGGCAGGCCAAATTGCATCAATCAGGCCGCTCCACGTAATACCAATAATATCTTTAGCATTATATACTGTAAAGCAAAGTAAGACTGGGAAAGCCAGCAGCCAACCCCATGCAAGACCGATAGCTCCATATTGTATAGCAAATAAGAAGGTTATGGGCATTAGCACTGCGCCGAACATGGAATTACGAGCTGTAATATTGGGCTTGCCGAGCGCATTAAGGGCTGGTGTAAATAAAATTTGAAGTGTCATGAAAGGCATGGCTAGCGCTAATATTTGTACATAAGGAATGCCTTCCAGCCATTTATCTCCCATGATTACGGCAACAAATGGTTCTGCAGTAGCAGCCATACCTATATATAGAGGGCATGCAATAAAGAGGATTATTTTAGCAGCTTTTAAAAAACCTGCAGCTAAGGCTTCTTTGTCGTGCTGTAATCGTGCATAAGCAGGAAAGGCTACTTCATTGAGCGGAGGGACAAATTTTGCTGCAAAAATGGATGTAAGAAATAATGCTTCTGCGTATAACCCTAAATCATGAGGTTCGAGATAACGGCCCGCGATAAAGATATCTGATTGGCTTTGGACAATCCAAAAACCATGGCTGACCAATAATGTGGTGCCAAATCCAAACATTGCTCCTGCACCTCTAAAGTCAAAGCTAGGCCATATATAAAATTTTGTTGCGATGGTGAGGGCTATTGCGCGTGTCCAAAAAATAGCAATAGGGGCAAAGACTAATGTCCATACGCCCCAATCATTAATTGCCATATATAAAGAAACAGAAGCTCCCACAAATGCAGACAGCAAATTAATTATGGCGGGTTTTTTAAATTCCAGATTTCTACTCATTAAGGCTTCTGGCAAAACCATGAACGGTGTAGAGAGGTATATAAGTGCTTGCCAGCGTAACATTTCACCTACTATTGGCTCTTGGTAATATTGCACGGCTAATGCAGGCGCGACAAACAATTGAACCATTGCTAGTGCAAAGTTCAGTATTAATAACATACCAAATGCTTGACGGATTTGCATTGGTTCAACAGATTCGGACTGAATCAGAGAGCTAGCGAAACCATAACCATTTAAGAAATTTAGAAATATCAGAATAACGGAAGTCATGGCAAAAAGACCGTAATCGCCAGGATCCAATATTCTCAATATAGCCAGAGTAACACCCCAACTAATCAGTTGCGAGAGGATTTGTGTCCCAGAACGCCAGTAAACTGCCGATTTAACACGATCACCAAATTGTTTTTCACTGCTTTCGATGGTCAAACGCCCCCATTAACTTTAATGCTCTATAGGGACAAAGAGTTACTAAAGCATGCATTTAAAAAAAAATTTAAAAAAAAGTAATAAAATTGAAAAAAGGCATTGACGGAATCATAACCTCGGCTTAGAGACCTCTCACCAACGCGAAAGGCGCTTAGCAAAAAGCTCTCAACGCTATGGTCGCCAACATAAACGGACAATCAGTGCCTCGATACAAAATGAATCGGGGATCTCTTGTTGTCCGCTTCTTATGTTGGTAGGTTCTTTGACATTGTTATATTTGATGAAGGGACATGTGGGCGACGGCTCCAGTCACCGAAAGCTTCAAGGTTTCGGAAGATTGGTTAAATTTAAGTCGTTCCAGTAATCATATTCAGTTTACTGTTTATAATTATAACATGTCCTAACTATGTATCCATATACGTAATTTAAGATTTGTGCAGGAACGGCTCCTTGAAATTCGTTTCTATTGGCTAGCGACTGTGTCGTGTTAATAGAAATTTGAATCAAACTTGAGAGTTTGATCCTGGCTCAGAACGAACGCTGGCGGCAGGCTTAACACATGCAAGTCGAACGAAATCTTCGGATTTAGTGGCGCACGGGTGCGTAACGCGTGGGAATTTACCTTTAGGTGCGGAATAACTCAGAGAAATTTGTGCTAATACCGCATAATGTCTACGGACCAAAGATTTATCGCCTAAAGATAAGCCCGCGTAAGATTAGCTAGTTGGTGGGGTAAAGGCCTACCAAGGCGACGATCTTTAGCTGGTCTGAGAGGATGATCAGCCACACTGGGACTGAGACACGGCCCAGACTCCTACGGGAGGCAGCAGTGGGGAATATTGGACAATGGGCGAAAGCCTGATCCAGCCATGCCGCGTGAGTGATGAAGGCCTTAGGGTTGTAAAGCTCTTTTAC
>CALDZL010000149.1 GCA_937944295.1 uncultured Sphingorhabdus sp. | reverse complement strand
AAAGAAGGCCGAGAGATCATCCTGCGCAAAGCTCGATAGAGTCCGCATATAAGGACCAAAGGCGAAATTATTGATATGCTCTTTTAGCTGCGCATCAACTACCGCCAAGCGGTGCAATATATAGCGCTCAAGCTCGGGCATTTCAGAAGGTGCAACGCGCTCGCTTTCCTCAAAATCGGATAGACCGCCGAGCATATAGCGGAATGTATTGCGCAGCTTGCGATAGGTATCGGTGACACCTTTTAGGATTTCATCGCCAATGCGATGATCCTCGGTATAATCGACGCTCGCCGCCCAGAGCCGCAAAATATCGGCGCCATTGACGTTGATAATCTTTTTCGGATCAATGGTGTTGCCCAATGATTTGGACATTTTCTTACCATTTTTATCCATCGTAAAACCATGGGTTAGCACCGCTTTATAGGGCGCTTCGCCGCGTGTACCGCATGATTCGAGCAAGCTGCTTTGAAACCAACCACGGTGTTGATCGCTGCCTTCGAGATAGAGGTCCGCCTTCCAGCTTTGCGATGGCCATATATCGGATTCTAATGTGAAAACATGTGTGCAACCGCTGTCGAACCAAACGTCCAAAATGTCGGTGACAATGTCATAATCATCCAGATTATAAGAATCGCCCAAAAATTCTTGATGATCGGCGTTGAACCAAGCATCCGCACCGCCCGTTTTGAAGGCCTCGATAATGCGATTGTTCACATTTTTGTCGTTCAAATAATCACCCGTTTTGCGATCAAGGAACAGCGCGATAGGAACACCCCATGCGCGTTGACGAGAAAGCACCCAATCAGGGCGTCCCTCAACCATAGAGCTTATACGGTTGCGGCCTTTTTCTGGGACAAAGCGTGTATCGGCGATGGCTTTAACGGCTTTTTGGCGTAATGTTTCTTCGCCATCATCAGTAGAGCGATCCATCGGCACGAACCATTGCGGTGTGCAGCGATAGATGATTTTCGCTTTGGAGCGCCAGCTTTTTGGATAACTATGCTCGAAGTCTTGAGTGGCAGATAATAGTGCCCCTGCATCGCGCAAGTCGTTGCAAATTGGTCCTTTAGGTGAAGTGAAATCATCTTTTATCACCATTTTTGAGCGTTCATCACCGCGCGGCAGCCATGCCCAATCTTCACGGTACATTCCACCTGCGTCAACCGCGAATACGGGATTAATGCCATTGGCTTTGCACAGGGTAAAATCATCTTCGCCATGGTCGGGCGCCATATGGACAAGGCCCGTACCAGCATCCGTAGTGACGAAATCGCTACCGTTAAGGAAAGGGCGAGATTTGGTGTAAAAATCACTGTCTGGAAATTTATCCGCCATCGGGTGTTTGGCCATTGCCCCAGTAAGCTCTGATCCTTTTATAATAGGAGACCTATCGTTGTAATTGATACTAAATGGTGACCTTTCATCTAGTGCTTTTACAAGTCGCCAAGTAATTCCATCGATTTCACTAAGTGCTACAAGAGCTTTTCTGACTGGAACGTCAAACGTATCTGAACTTACAGTAGTTATTTCAGTATTGGCATCATCTATCCAATTAATATCTACTTTTTTACTAACATCGCATAAAACATATTCAATATCAGCACCATAAGCCAAAGCTTGGTTTACTGGAATGGTCCACGGTGTCGTTGTCCAAATAACGGCATGGATTTTTTCGCCCTCATCAATCAGTTTTTGAAGCGCTGGCGCATTGGGCGCTGCGGTAATTTCAAACGCCACATCAATTTGCGTCGATGTAATCTCCTCATATTCTACCTCAGCTTCGGCCAATGCAGTCTTTTCAACCGGAGACCACATCACGGGTTTTGCCCCGCGATATAATTGGCCGCTTTCGGCAAATTTGAGCAGCTCGGAAACAATGGTGGCCTCGGCATGATAATCCATGGTGAGATACGGCCTGTCCCATTCGCCCATCACGCCCAAACGCTTAAATTCCTCGCGCTGCACATCGACCCATTTATCGGCATATTCGCGGCACTCGGCGCGAAATTCGCTTGGCGGCACTTCGTCCTTATTGCGCTTTTTCTTGCGATATTGTTCTTCGATTTTCCATTCAATCGGCAGGCCATGACAATCCCAACCAGGGACATAGGGCGCATCTTTGCCAAGCAAGGACTGGCTGCGCACCACCAAGTCTTTCAGCGTCTTATTCAGTGCATGACCGATGTGGATATTACCATTGGCATAGGGCGGGCCATCATGCAGGATGAATGTCTCGGCTCCTTTGCGGCTTTCGCGCAATTTTTCATAGAGCCCAATATTCTCCCAACGCTCCAAAATGGCGGGTTCTTTATGGGCCAAGCCAGCCTTCATAGGAAAGTTAGTTTTCGGCAAGAAAACCGTGTCTTTATAATCGGGCTTTTCAGCACCGCTATCTTTGGGCGTATCAGTCATAGGATGCGATTAAGCAAATAGTGCGCGCCTCGCAAGAGCTTATTGTCACCGAACAAGTGCAGGACCAAGATTTTCAATATCATCAATCCATATATTGCCAACAAAACTATCGGGGATATCGCTATAGCTA
>CALDZL010000148.1 GCA_937944295.1 uncultured Sphingorhabdus sp. | reverse complement strand
ACTATTATCGGGCGTTTTCAGAGCTTTTGTAAAGCCTGCGGCGACCCATTGATGCGCGCGTCCTAAATCTTCAGCGCTCACCCAGATATTTTTTCCTTTGACGCCCACATCTAATTGCATGGCATAGGTATCACACCTCTCTTTGCCATAGAGGATTTGACGTTTTGATCGTGCATCTAAGCCCATCAAAAAATCGGTTTTAACGGCGCTAGAGTAAAACCCTGTTGGCGAAAATTTATGCAACAAGACATCACCTTCGGAAATATCCGTAAGCTTATCTTTCCAACGATCGGGAATAGGACTTTCTCTGGTCAATAATGGACGCGTCCCATATTGAAAAGCAATCTGCCCCAAATCTTGATTGTCAATCCAATCTGCCCATTCGCGCAAATACCAGACACCTCCTGCCATAATGATTGGTACATTATCCGATATGCCTTCTTTACGCATAACTTCGCGCAAATCTTGGACACGTGGCTTTGGGTCTTGGGGCTGCTTTGGATTTTCTGCGTTAGACAGGCCATTATGGCCACCTGCAAGCCAAGGGTCTTCATAAACAACTGCTGCTAAATATTCGGGGACTTTTTTATAAGATCGCTTCCAAAGTGCACGAAAAGCACGGGCGCTGCTGATGATAGGTAAATAATAAACATCATATTGTTTAGCAATTTCAGATAATTTATAGGGCATGCCAGCCCCACATGTCACGCCAGCAATCATACCCTTCGTGCGCTCCAATACACCATGTAAAATTTCTTCTGCGCCGCCCATTTCCCACAATATATTGATATTGATAGCGCCTTTGCCACCCGATAATTCAAACGCCTTTTTGACCTGTGCCACGGCACCATCAATACCATATTGGATTAGTTCACGATGCCGCTCGGCGCGGGTTTTACCATGATAAATTTGGGGAATGACATCGCCATTTTCATCATAACTATCAGCATTAACCGCCGATACAGTACCAATACCACCAGCAGCAGCCCAAGCCCCAGCGCTGGCATGATTGGTAGCAGAAACGCCCTTACCACCTTCAATGAGTGGCCATACTTCTTTGCCAGCATAAAGGATTGGTTTTAAACCTTTGAACACATACTTTCCCCATATTTTCGTGAAGCTTATTGCCTGTCCTTTGTCGGAAAGCAATGCTTAAATTAGATGGTTCCTAGAATTGTAAATTATCATAGAGTTAAATATTATTTCGCAAAATTTGGACGCCCCATCGCCGCGCCATATATTGCACTATAGCGTGCAAACATAGTCTTTTCATCAAATTCGGTTTGTGCCCTAACTTGGTTTTCATACCCAATTTTCTGCCTTAATTCTCTATTATTGACTAGGGTCTTTAACGCCATATTATAGCCATTATCATCATGGCGATCGACGATATAATCAGCATTGGCCTCGCTTACCATATTGCGTACATCACCAACATCAGTGGATAAGGCAGGAATACCTGATGCCATTGCCTCGGCCAATGAAATTGGAAATTGCTCACTCAATGATGATAATGCAAAAATATCGAACAAACCGATAAAACGCGATGGATCACGTAAAAAACCAGGCATAATAAGCCTATCCTCTATGTTAAGGCGTTTGGCTTCCTTTTCAATAGCTTCTTTATCAGGACCATCACCCGCAATAGCCAATTTAACATGATCGCCAGCAGCAGCAACTGCACGCACCATTTTAGTGAGATTTTTCACAGGTCTCAGCCCAGCTACCGTACCAACAATCACTTCACCATTGCGCTTTTTAAGACCAGGAAATGAACCAAGTTGCGCTTTTTTTGCATAATTTTTAAGCGCTATACCATTGGCAATACGCATAACACGCCCACTGGGTTGTTTCCATATATGTATCGCAATATCTTCCAAAATCTCTGATGGTACAATCACGCTGTGTACGCGCTGTAATGCGATAGCGCGGAAAAGATTACGTTTCCAATTGAGCTTTTCAATCTCATCATGATTAAAACCATCCTCATGATGAATAAGCGGCGCAAGTCCTTTTTTTTTGCCGTAAATAGTATGCGCCATCACTCCATCCATCGATCCCCAATTGTAGGATAATATTAAATCAAATTGTTTCATATAATCGCTAATCTGTCGATAACGCCCCAGCGAAGGCTTACCATGCAATGGCGGGCACTCGCCATAATCTTCATCTGGAAAATCAACAGCTATTTTATCATCAATAGCTTTGGCTGCTGACATAGCGTTTGGAACAGCAGAGATAATGGTATGCGTAGCAGCTTTACCAAATTTGTTCATCAATTGGACAGCTCGTGCTTCTTTGCCGCCCAAATCAAAACTGCTATGAAGATGTAATATTTTTGCTGGCTTCACGATTAGGTCCTATCAATGGCTTTATTTTAAATTGGATAAGAATTGTGCAATAGCAGCGACAGAATCTTTTTCATCAAGTGCAGGACAATGCCCAACATTTTTAATTGTCGATAATGTTGCTTTGCGTAATTGTTTAACCATCTTTTCTGCCGTTACTGCACTTAATATATCGGATAATTCACCACGCAACACCAATGTTGGGGTATCAGAAAGTCCTTTAAAAGCAGGCCATAGATCAACGCCCGTTTCACCGCCCTGCACCTTAAATGGTTCAGAAATGCGGTTGTCATAATCTAATATGATACGACCGTTAGACGATAATTTGCAACATTTTTTCGCAAAGCCTATCCAATCATTAAGGCTATAATCTGGGAACATAATATCCCCGCCTTCTGATAGGCCGCGCGCCGCATGCGCCCATGTTTCATAACTGCGCCCTTGGCCAACATAATTTTTGATACGCTCTAATCCGCGCGGATCAATGTCAGGGCCAATATCATTGATAACCGCCCCCACCATCTTACGCTGTATGGTTGCCGAAGACAGCATCGTGACAATACCGCCAAGCGAAGTCCCAAGCGTAATATAATGATCCAAATCTAATTCCGCTAACAAGGCCTCTAAATCTTGGACATAGGTCAGCGGAACATAGCTCATCGGATCTTTGGCATAGGCGCTCTCCCCACGGCCCCGAAAATCAACAGCGATAACGCGCCATTCATCTGCAAAGCTATCCGCCACTGGGGCAAAATCACGAGCATTACGAGTAAGCCCTGGTAAACAAATAATTGGCGGTCTATCTTCATTCTGATGCACGCCATAAGCATAGTCCCTATAGTGGAGACGTAGCCCATCACTAGACCACCAATATTCATCTTTATATTCAGCCGCTCTTGCCATTTATCTATTCTCGCTCCAAATGATATCCATGACACCAAAATCCTCTTTATCATCACGCCTAACATCACCTTATAGGGCAGATCCCAAAATAACCAGCCTTGGCGATACAATAGCAGATCCTGTCAACGCCGCTATATTCCCCGAAACGAAATTACGGTTTCGCAATGATCAATGGGCGAAAACCATTGGTCTTGATAGTCTATCTGATGAAAAATGGATAGAACATTTTGGGCATTTTGATCCATTACCCGACAATTTACCCCAGCCACTTGCCATGCGCTATCATGGCCATCAATTTCGTTATTACAATCCCGATATTGGCGATGGGCGCGGTTTTTTATTCGCACAATTACGCGATAATTTTAACCGCTTAATGGATTTAGGAACGAAGGGCAGCGGTACCACACCTTACAGCCGTCAGGGCGATGGACGCCTAACCTTGAAAGGCGGTGTTCGGGAAATCTTAGCCACCGAGATGCTCGAAGCTCTTGGTGTTAATACTTCCAAAACATTATCACTCATCGAAACAGGGGAGCAATTAGAGCGCGGTGATGAACCTTCACCCACACGTAGTGCTGTCATGGTGCGTCTCAACCACAGTCACATAAGATTCGGTACATTTCAACGCATTGCCGCAGAAGATAATAAAAGCCTGATGGAAAAACTGGTGAATTATTGTTTAAGCGAACTTTATAATGAAACACCCAATGACAACCCAGCCGCCCAATTATTTGATCTGGTGAGCATTGCTATTGCAGATCAAGCAGCTAGCTTCATGGTCACAGGTTTTGTCCATGGCGTGCTTAATACAGACAATATGAATATTACTGGGGAAAGTTTTGATTATGGACCATGGCGATTTACCCCATATTGGGACCCAATGTTCACCGCAGCCTATTTTGATGAACATCGCCTCTATGCTTTTGGCCGTCAAGCCGAGGCCATGCACTGGAATCTAGCACAACTTGCTATTGCGCTACGCATGATATGCGATTCTGAACCTTTAATCGCAACACTTGATAAATTTGCCGATCGATTTCGATCTGCATTTGTACCTAAATTTTTAATCCGTATGGGGCTAAAGACACACAACAAAGAAAAAGACATTGCTCTAGTAAATGCAGCGGAAAAAGCGATGATACAGGAACAAATTAAAATTGATGATTTTTTCTTTTATCTTCGAGCACAGAATAACCTCAAAATATCCTCTTATGATAGCAAAGAATATGCTATATTTGCCGAATTATTGAGTGATTATGCCCCCCCTAAAACCCGCCATGCTTATTGGTCTGATTCGATCCCATGTTCCATGCATATAGATGAAGTAGAAAATATTTGGATACATATTGCGCAGCACGATGATTGGAATATTTTACACCAAAAAATAATGGATATTCGCCGTATGGGAGACGCGCATCAAGAATAATTTTATTATCTTTATAAGGGACTGAATCGTTAACAAAATAGTAAGTATATGAGATTATTGACGTTACTATGTATTACAAATACAAATTGTTATTACAAATTATTGTTTCGGATTATTATAGTAAGGCATAGTTTTGAGTATAATAAAATCATATGAACCTGCTACCGGCGCAGAGCTATGGACAGGTAATTTAGGCGATGTTAATAGCGAAATCTCTATTGCTAGAGAGGCTTGGGGAAAGTGGGCATCTTATGGTCTTTCTGACCGTATAGAGACTGTGCGTAAATTCTCTAATCGGCTCAAAACAGATTCCGAACCCTTGATTGAACTAATTTCCAGAGAGACAGGTAAACCAATTTGGGAGTCGCGTCTCGAAGTTGAAGAAATTATTGGTAAAGTCGATATCTCCATTAAAGCTTATGCTGAACGTAGCTCTCAGAGAAGATTGAATGGAGCTGCTGGTTCTAAGGCGGCCTTACGTCATAAACCTCATGGTATTTTTGCCGTCATTACATCCTATAATGAACCTGCAGCAATTCCATGTGGTCATATTATCCCTGCATTATTGGCGGGCAATGCGATTATCTTTAAGCCCAGCCAATTCACTCCTGCCGTAGGACAATTCATTGTCGATTGTTTGCACCGTGCAGGAATTCCAAAAGAAATCGTCCGTATACTTCAGGGTGGACCCGAAGTGGGTGCAAAAATAGCTGCTCACCCCGAAATTGATGGACTATTTTTCACAGGGTCGGCGCATAATGGTGTTCAGATCAATCGCCAATTTGTAAACCGACCTGGCAAGATATTAAGTTTGGAAATGGGCGGCAACAACCCTATTATTTTCTGGGATACACTTGATATTTATAGCGCTGCTGTTCTGGTCATTAAATCCGCTTTTGCATCCGCAGGGCAAAAATGTACATCCGCACGGCGGCTCATTATTAAAGATGAATTATATGATACAGTCATTCCAGAGATAAAAAGACTTGCAGATCGATTGATCATTAACGATCCCCATGGTGATCCCCCTCCTTTCATGGGTCCACTGATTAATAATGATGCGGCCGATGGCCTTACCGAGAGTTTTCTCGCGCTTATGAGCCATGGCGGAAAACCTATCCGCCACATGAAACGTCCCGTTAAAGACCGTCCCTTTGTATCTCCTGGCATGATTGATGTTACAAATATGAAAGAACGCCCTGATCTAGAATTATTTGGACCCTTATTGCAAATTATCAGAGTCTCTACTTTTGAAGAAGCGATTATCGAAGCCAATAATACGAGATTTGGTTTAAGCGCGTCTTTATTAGGAGGCAATGCCCAACAATATGATCAATTCTGGGCAAATAGTCGTGCAGGGATAGTCAATTGGAATGCCGAAACACATAAGGTTTCAAATTCTGCGCCAGTCGGCGGCAAAGGATTATCTGGTAACGGGCGCCCTGGCGCTTTTTATAGCGCCGATAGCTGTGCTTATCCAGTAGCTTCGGAGGAATATGAAAATCCAAGGGCTATGATAGGCATTGGCCTGAAAGATGATCATTATGGTTCTGATACTGATCAAGATGACAAAATTGTTGCAGCTTAAAACATTATATTTTCTACATATAATATAGCATAATTATCTCATATTTATACAATATAGATAGAGATGAATAAAGTCCTGCTATTGCAATAGAAAATTATCCTGTTTTGCAAATATGGTTATCATATACCATATCAGGATGATGAAAAAGAAACCGAAAACAACCTATGGTAATGTCTATTTGGTGGGCGCAGGGCCTGGTGACCCTGACCTACTCACTATCAAAGCTGCTAAATTGCTCAGCAATGCAACCTTAATCATTCATGATGGATTGGTCGATCAAGCGATCATGAATTTAATACCAAACAATGCGGTAAAAATTTCCGTTGCTAAAAAAAGATCGCGCCACAGCGTTCCACAAGATCAAATCAATGCTATGCTTATAAAATATGCGCATCAAGGCCATGACGTTATTCGTTTAAAGGGCGGTGATCCCTTTATTTTTGGGCGCGGCGGCGAAGAAATCGAAGATATTAGAGCCGCTGGTATTGCTGTTGAAGTCATTCCAGGTATTAGCGCAGCCGTTGGCGGAGCCGCAGAATTTCTGCTGCCGCTCACCCACCGCGATTATGCTAGTGCCGTAACGTTTGTTGCTGGGCAATGCAAAGGATTGTCCGATCAAAATTGGGCGGGCCTTGCAGGCAAAGGCCGTACGCTCGTTATTTATATGGGCGTCGCCACCGCCGATGCCATATCCGAAAAATTAATCGCCGATGGACTAGCGCCAGATACCCCTGTCGCGGTTTTAGAAAATGGTACCCGCGATAATAGCCGTGCTTATCAGAGCTTGCTGACCGATTTGGGCGCAATGATGCAGCGCAATACTATCAAAAGCCCAGCCCTCATCATTGTAGGTGATGTGGTGCGCACTTCGTTGGCACAAAATGATTTCACGGCCACACAAATAACACAAGCCATTGGCGGCAATTGCGCGCTTACGGATAATATGGAGAAACTATCATGAAATTGCTCACGGGCAATGACTTAAAAAGCGGCCTTGTTACATGGTGGACTGGCGAAGATTGGTCCATCAACATAGAAGATGCGGTTGACGTTGGCGAACAGGGCGAAGCTATATTGACCGCCGAAGAGGCTGCACGGCGTGTTAATTCACCTTATATTATTGATGGCGATGAAATCTCTGGAACGCCGCGTCCTGCCCATATCAAAGACCGCGTTCGTGCGCTTGGTCCCACTGTGCGAAGCGATCTAACCTTGAAACCCAATGATGCTAGTGCCATCGATAAGGTAGTATGAATGTATAAATATGATCAATATGACCAAAGCATCGTTGATGCACGAGTCGCTGAATTTCGCGATCAAGTTGAACGGCGCCTTGCGGGGGAAATTACTGAAGACCAGTTTAAACCGTTAAGGCTACAAAATGGTCTCTATCTCCAATTGCATGCCTATATGCTGCGCGTGGCCATTCCTTATGGCACATTAAACAGCAAGCAAATGAAGATGCTCGCGCACATCGCACGCAAATATGACCGTGATTATGGCCACTTTACCACACGCCAAAATATTCAATATAATTGGATACAGCTTGATCAAACCCCTGACCTGCTCGAAGAATTGGCCAGTGTTGAAATGCACGCCATTCAAACATCGGGCAATTGCATCCGCAATATCAGCTCCGATCAATATGCAGGGGCGGCTGCTGATGAAGTGGCCGATCCGCGTCCTTGGGCTGAATTGCTGCGACAATGGTCAACATTCCATCCCGAATTTGCACATTTACCGCGCAAGTTTAAATTTGCTGTTATAGCCTCTGAAGAAGATCGCGCTGCGATGCGCCTGCATGATATTGGCATCCAATTGGTGCACAATGATGCTGGCGAATTGGGTGCACGGTTTTTCGTAGGCGGCGGTATGGGGCGCACCCCGATGATTGGTCCCATGGTGCGTGACTTTGTCCCAGCCGATGATTTGGTCAGCTATGCCGAGGCCTGCCTGCGTGTTTATAACCGTTATGGCCGCCGCGATAATAAATATAAAGCGCGTATCAAAATCTTGGTCCATGAACTAGGCAAAGACGAATATACCCGCCAAGTTGAAGAAGAATTTAAGCATATTAAAACGCTTAACCTTGATCCGCCAAAGGCCGAGCTAGAACGTATTACTACATTCTTTCAAGACCCCGATTATGATTTATCAGCATCCGATGATTTGGACTTATCCGATCCTGATTTTGCGGTTTGGGTTAATCAAAATGTCAAAGCCCACAAACAAACGGGCTATGCGATTGCCAATATATCGCTCAAGCCCATTGGCGGTATTCCTGGCGATGCATCATCCGCACAAATTGATGTGATGGCTGATCTTGCCAAAGATTATAGCTTTGATGAATTGCGCGTTACGCACGCACAAAATATCGTGCTTCCGCATGTGAAAAAATCAGACCTTTATGCCCTATGGCAAAAACTTGATGAAGCAGAATTGGCCACTCCTAATCTTGATCTGATTAGCGATATGATTGCTTGTCCTGGCCTTGATTATTGCAGCCTTGCCAATGCCCGTTCTATTCCTGTGGCGCAAAAAATTGCAACGCGCTTTGCTGATGTTGGCAAGCAAAAAGAGCTTGGTGAATTAAAGCTGAAAATCTCTGGCTGCATCAATGCATGCGGTCATCATCATGCTGGCCATATCGGCATTTTGGGCGTCGATCGTAAAGGCGTTGAAAATTACCAATTATCCTTGGGCGGCAGCGGCGCAGAAGATGTAAGCTTGGCCAAAATTACAGGCCCAGGTTTTGACGAAGACGGCATTGTCGATGCGGTTGAGAAAGCCACCAATGTCTATTTGGAACAGCGCGAGGGTGATGAGCGCTTCGTTGATACCTATCGCCGCGTTGGTATGGCACCCTTTAAGGAGGCTCTCTATGACTGATATTTTTTCCCTACGTGATGATACCCCTGTTTCAGAACTCCCCGTTTCAATCGAAGAATTTTTGGGTGGCAATGCGACCGCTGTGCGTATCGAAGTCGGCGAAGATACACGGCAATTATTGCCTTATCTGGACCGTATTGCGCTGGTAGAGGTCAGCTTTCCAGCCTTTACCGATGGCCGAGGGTATAGCGCAGCACGTATATTACGCGAAGCTGGCTATAACGCTGAATTACGCGCGCAAGGCGATGTTTTACTCGATCAGATCCGCTATATGCACCGTTGCGGCTTTGATAGCTTCGCCCCTGAAAAACCATTGAAAGCCGATCAAGTTGATGCAGTTCTCAAACGGTTTGATGCCGTCTACCAAAGCAGCATGGATGGGCAGAATCCTGTTTGGAATTTGCGCCACGGTGGATGATATGACCATATATAATAAAATAGCGGCTCGGCCTATTGATGCTATAAACACTGGCCCACGATTTCAGCCCACAGATGCGGTGCGTTTGAACAATATGTTCCGTGGTCGCAGCACCAATGAAATGTTGCGCTCTATTTTTAGCGACAACCTTATCGGTGAGATTGCATTGGTCTCCTCTTTTGGTGCAGAGAGCGCAGTGTTGCTGCATTTGGTATCCTCTATCGACAAAAATATCCCTGTTATATTTTTGGACACGGGTAAGCATTTTTCTGAGACTTTGGCGTACCGCGATTTGCTGGTGGAACGGTTTGGATTAAACCTTATCAACCTCAACCCAGAAGAAAGCGATGTAGAAAAGCAAGATGGCAATGGGTTGCGTTGGTCGTTCGATCCCGATGGTTGCTGCCATATCCGCAAAGTGCTGCCGCTTGAAAAGGAGATGGCCAAATATGATGCATCAATCAGCGGACGTAAAGGCTTTCAATCCAAAACCCGCAATGCACTGCCGCGCTTTGAGATTGATACAAGCGATGCGCATGGACGGCTTAAGATTAACCCACTGGCCGATTGGACCAAAGAGCAATTGGATCCCTATATCACCGAATATGATATTCCGCCGCATCCATTAGTGGAACAAGGCTATCCATCCATAGGATGCTCGCCCTGCACCAGCAAAGTTGCCGAAGGCGAAGACCCGCGCTCTGGCCGCTGGAAAGGGTGGGACAAAGTCGAATGCGGTATCCACGAACCCGTTAGTGCGCCGCTTGATGATGATGGAGCGAATGACCCTATTTTCTAGGAGTTAGCTTTACAAGGACGTATATAGAACTAGCTTATCGGTCTATGTCTATTATATTATCCTCTCTTTTATTATTAAGCTCTGCTCAAAGCGAAGAACCCGAAACCATTGATTGCAGCTATGATTTAGATGCGATGCTGGCATTAGACCAACAGCAATTTGATCAAGATCTAAAAGGCGGGTCGCGCGCACTGTCCAGCAAAGGGTGTCATTCACAAGCGGCTGAATTAATCCGCGAATGGCGTTTCCACAAACGGTCTCATGAAAATATTCTCTATTGGCATGAAGGGCAATTGCGCGCTATTGCTGGGCAGACACAGCAGGCTATTGACTACCTTGGTTACGCAAAATTGGTATTTGTGTCAGATTGGCGTTGATTAGAAATCAATTATAGTTTCGCCATTTAATTGGATGAGATTAGCTTGACAATATGAAGGTGTTTAATATGGCTGCTAATGACAATAATATGACGCCTGCGGAGCGCCGTCATGAGCGGCAACGTCGTATTATTATTGAAGCTGCTACCGAGTTGTTCGATCGCAATGGCGGTGAGGACGGCGGCGGTTATGCAGCCACAACCATTGAACAAATCGCGGACAGGTCCGACATTTCTGTGCGAACTTTTTTTCGCTATTTTGAGACCAAGGATGATGTCATTTACTTGGATGTTCGACGCGCTGTCGAAGATCAGCGCCGTTTCATCCAGAACAGGCTCGAAGAAGGGCTGCCGCCTGAAACGGCTGCGCTGGTCGGTACGATCGAACAAGCGCTGGTTTTTTCGGGTGATCCGCTCAATCGAAAACGTCTTGAACGCGGGCTAAAGTCTCGTAACTTTGCTGCTCGCAGTGCTTCATGGCGATCGATGCAGCGCGAAATGCTAGAGGAATTGCTTACTCCCCATATTCCAGCAAAAAGCGATCCCGAACGCCGAGCAAAAGCCATCGCTTGGCTGACCTCGGCGATTTTCGATTGCTCGATCGCAGACTGGCAGAGTAACCCGAAAACTGATTTCCGTAACTGCGTCAAAAATGCCGCCAATGATCTTAATCAGGCGCTTGGTGTAATTAATGCATCAGGAAAGGCTGGACTTACCGCTCTATTAAAAAAACTCTAAGACCAGTTTTGTTTAACCCGCTACAACCTCGAATAAAATAGGTATCTTCAACACTATATCATTATTCGACACTAATGCCATATCGTCATATTTGCCAAATATGATCATCTCTGTGTGATGATTCGAGAGGAATGACAAAATGAAGAAAAGCTGGATACAGCATGTTCGCGGCGAAACACCGCGGCAAGCTCGCGTTGGTGTTGTCGGGAAAATGCACGAAGAGCTGTTTGGCAGACAGGGCTTCACTGGGCCAGCGGCTATGCTTTATCATCAGGATTCTCCGAATGAGCTTATCCGTATAGAAGGCAATCTTGCTGTTCGTAGCGCGCTGACAACTGAGTTTCCAACAGAAGATAGCATCGATGCTCGTGCTGACTTTACGCCGCTTGCAAGTAACCAAGATTTGCAGGTTGGGCTAAGCCGAAGGACAGAAAATATGCCCTATGCCTATCGTAATACCGATGGTGATCTGTTATATTTCGTCCATCGAGGCGAAGGTATATTTGCAACCGAATTTGGCCCGATTTATTATGAACCGGGTGACTATGTTCTGCTCCCCAAGGGAGTGACATTTCGGCACATGCCCAGGACGAAAGACGGCGTTTTCTATGTGACCGAATCCGTAGAGCCCATCCGTTTTTCAGAACATGAACAGGTGGGGAGGCACGCACCATTTGATCCCACATTGATAACCGTTCCAGATGTCGAAAAATATAATTGGCCAGAGCAGGACGAATGGGAATTGCGGATCAAACATAGTGGGGAATATTCTTCGGCATTTTATCCCAATAATCCGATGGATGTAATCGGCTGGAAGGGCGATTTGTTCCCGCTCAAAATAAACATCCGTGATATTATTCCGATCAGTTCTGATCGGATTCATCTGGCTCCGTCATCATGGGCGACATTTGAAACAGACAAGATGATGGTCGTTACCTTTCTGCCGCAAATTGCGGTTGCGGATCTGACGGCGGAGGAATTGCCATCCAACCACCGCAATATTGATTGTGATGAGACGGTATTTATTCATGACCATCCTATGCTTGATGGCGGTATTTTTTCGCATGCCCCGCAAGGTCTGTTGCATGGCCCAAGCGATGCTATTCGCAAGATGTTCAATGCAATGCGAAAACCAAATGCACGGCGTCAGCTCACTGCGGTGAGCGTTGATGCTTATGCACCGCTTAAACCCTCAGAAGCGCTTATCGAACATATCAAAGAAAAACCATCGCAGGGGATCGGACTATGAGCGCAGTTAAGGCATTGCCGATGCACTCCTTTCTGCTTGCCGCGGAAAAGGGGTTACCGTTTGAGCTTTATCCTCCTGCGGTGAACAATAATCCTACCGTGCGGGTTGATTTATATGAGCCAGATAATGGAATCCCGGATCACAAGACAGTTGCTATCTTCTCCCATCCAACGGTGCCAGTGGTGGGGTTTTATATGTTTGAGCCTCTCAAAATGATGGGCTTGCCCTGCGCGGCGATTGCAACCCGTTTTGTGGGCAATGATGCCACGCTGAACATGGAACGCTGCGCCCAAGATATTGGAACGGCTGTACGTTTCTTGAAAGAGCGCGGATATGAGAAAATTATCCTACTGGGCTTTTCGGGCGGGGCTTCTCTATTTTGTTTTTACCAGGCTCAGGCTAAAAATCTGACCGCAACGCAGCTGCCCGACGGACGGCCTAGCGGTTTGCTTCCTGAGCATTTGCCACCCGCTGACAAGCTGGTCCTGTTTGGTCACCATTTAGGGCGCTCACAAACTTTGCGCAACGTGCTTGATGCATCGGTGCTCGACGAGCAGGACCTATCAAAAACTGATCCAACTCTTGATGTCTTTAATCCAAAAAACGGACCACCTTTTTCTGATGCGTTTATTGCCCGTATTCGCGAAGGGCAAGCTGCACGGATGCAGCGGATTACCGATTGGGTGAAAGCACGTTTGGCGCAATTAGAGATAGAATATGGTCAGGGAGCCGATCAAGCTTTCGTTGTGCATAGAACCAATGCTGACCCGTTCATGTTCGCTGAAACTTCGGACTTTAAAGGCAACAAAAAAGCGATCCAGAAAATGAACTTAGCTGGCAATGGCTTGGGCCGATTTACCAGCCTGCGTTCGTGGCTTAGCCAATGGGCGACAGACATTAGCAACGCAGATGGTCCAAAGGATATAGCGCGCACCAGCATTCCGATCCTGAGCATCGTTCAGAAAGGCGATCACCGCGCCCATCCCGATTATTTGCACCAATGGGAAGAGGCGATGGGTGAGCGTTTTACCGGGCATCATTATTTTGATGCGACCCATTATATGGATCCAAAAGAGCAACGCGAAATGGTTATTGAAGCAGCAAAGCTGATCACCGGCTTCGCGCTGAAATAACGACCATTTTGTAATCATCCCCATTCTTTAATTCAGAGGATATAACAATGAAGAGACTAAGCGGAAAAACATTAATTATGACAGGTGGCGGCGGTTCCATTGGTTCCGCAGCGGCATTGCGCTGTGCGCAAGAGGGAGCAAATTTGGTTCTCTCCGACATTCGCGAAGATGAGTTGAATGCTGCCGCTGAAGCAGCACGTGAAGCGGGTGCAGAGGTTCTTGCGCTAGTTTCCGATACGCGCAATGAAGATGATTGCGCCGAGTTAGCCGCAAAGACAGTAGAAAAATTCGGTCGCATCGACATGATGTTTTCCAATGCTGGCGAAGTATAGGTCAAAGAAGCGTTGCAGCAGGACAAAGCCTTTTGGACTGATTGCCTTGAACTAGAATTGACAGGACAATGGCTTCCTATTCGTGCAGCACTGCCGAGCATGATTGAACAACAATCGGGTAGCGTTCTGGTAAGCTCTTCCATGACAGCCAATGTTGGCATCAAGCATATCGCGGCCTATAGCGCTGCAAAAGGCGCGCTTCAGGCGCTGATGAAGGCGCTTGCGATCGAGCATGGCCGCGATAATATTCGTTTCAACAGCTTGGCCATCGGTTCGGTCGAAGGCCGTCATATCATCGCATCAAACGCTATGCGGCAGGGCATATCTTATGAGCAAGCCAAAATGTTGGTTGGGGCGACTAAGAAAGTGCGCGATGAGATATTCCCATTGGGCCGTATGGGCAGTCCAGAAGATATCGCGCCGGTTATAGCATTTTTTGCTTCAGACGATTTATCTTGGGTCACAGGCACCAATTTCTATCCCGATGGTGGTCTAACGCATGACGGTACGGCTGGGATTAGCGGATTCAATCAAGAGCAGTTGATGAAATATGCTGCGATTCTAAACTAGGTTTGATATGGAAAATTCTGTTTTCTTCATATTGGGCGGTGCAACAGGCATTGGCGCGGAGGTTGTTCGGCAAGCAGCGAATGCAGGAGCAAAGGTTGCGATATGTGATATCGACGAAGAGGCTGGCAATAGGCTTGCTACTGAAACTGACGGTATCTTTATCCCATGCAATGCGGCAAGCGAAGAGAGCGTTGAACAAGCGATATCCCGATGCGCTGCAGAATTGGGAACGTCAACTTACGCACATCTGAATTCGGGTGTCATGACCGTTCCGTCCGATGCGCCGTTTACGCCATTCGAGAAAGCACCCGTTGAAGCCTATCGGCGGGTTATGTCGGTCAATGTTGATGGCGTTTTTTACGGCTTACATCATCTGATACCACTGATGCGTGAGGACGGCGGGGCTATCACTGTCACTACTTCTAGAGCAGGTCTAGTCGCCACCCCGTTTGATCCGATTTATGCGGCCAGTAAAGCAGCAGTCCTTCAATTGGTACGTAGCGTTGCAGCCGCCAATGCGAGCACCAGTCTTCGCATAAACGCAATCTGCCCGGGAACGGTCGATACGGCAATGCTATCTGACCTTGTTAGGCAGGCTAAGGTACCATTAATGCCGCCATCTACAATCGCCGAAGAAGTGATCGCGCTGCTGAAGGACGGTAAAAATGGCGAAGTAAGAGCCAAGATAGAAGGCAAGGATGCTTTCGCAGTAGGAACGTTTAACAGTGAAATTGAGTATATAACTTAATGGGATATAGGAATATATTCTCGAACCAATCACAGGGAGACATGGCATGAATGAGTTTACCGTTGGCTGGAAAGTCGTGTTAGCCTCTATGCTTGGCATGGCCTTTTGCGCCGTAAATATTCAGCTCTATGCCATTGGAACAATAGCCCCTGAATTATCGGATGAATTTGGTTGGTCTCAAGGGGCGATACAGCTAACCTCACTTTTGTCGATCATGGCTCTGATTATTAGCCTTCCGCTTGCCACTTACTTGACCGGTAAATATGGTGCCCGTAAGGTCCCTTTGGTCTCATTCATTACCTCCTCATTGATGGTTGCAGGCCATAGTTTTCTGCCATCAAACATTTATATATTTTATGCTTTGGCGGTTACGACTGCAATCACCTTTTCTGGGGTTATCCCTGTGACATGGACCAAAATGGTTATCTTATGGTTTGATAAACGGCTTGGTTTAGCACTTGGCTTAACGCTTTTGGGAACTGGATTTGGCGGGGCCGTTATAAAGTTTTTGACCGCTAGTTTGATTGCAGAATTTGGATGGCGCGGCGCGTTTTTGGGTCTGGGCGCTTTGCCAATGATTGCAGTGCTTCCATTTTTGTTTTTATGGTTTCGCGCTCCTGCACAATCACTCGATCAAGGGGTTGGAGAAGCCAGCCTTCCCAAGGTTGACCACCAAGAGTTACCACGCAAGAAATTCATATCCGATTGGCGCTTTTGGATTTTGGCAGGCGCTTATTTGCCAATCGGTGTTGCGGTTCCCGGATTGATTACCAATATGGAACTGATCCCAAATGATCTTGATGCATATAGCTCACCGTGCTGCCCTTTACCCGCGCTATCATTTTGCCAGCGGCCCTAATATAGTCCGTCTTTACATTGGATGCTGTATCATCGTAGCTGTTGGATCAGATGCTAGCAAGGGCGCTTGGACAAGCAAGCCTGATGCGCCCTACGAGATTTAGAACAGGCAATGCGCTGCGCATAGAAATACAAGCTGAATCGCGTTTGCCCCTGGTCGCAACCCTGCGGACAAGCGGGCTATTGGACCGCCCTTATACAATGCTAGATTGGGAGAACGATCTTTCTTGTTAAAAAGGTGTTTAAAAAATCTGTATTTACTCTGCTTTAGAGTAAATTAGTGTGATGAAGTAGCGCCTTTGCTGCCCCTGCAAATTTCAACAAACTCTAGTTTTGCTAGCTTTACATCTTTATGGTGTTTTAAAGTAAAATTCATAAGTCCCAGTTGCTTGGACCTATTTTCATAGGTTTCTTCCCAATATAGCACGACTTGCTCTTGATAAATTGCGAAGTTCAACCTTATATCTATTACATCAGCATCTTTAATCTCATAGTGCAGATTCTGAGATATGATTAATTTATCTTCAGCATCAAAAAACTCAATCTTATGGCCATTTAGCTTAGCTGAATGCCATAATGACTTTGGATTTTGTGAGTATATTACTCGATTTTTAATTTTCAAAATATTTTGCATCTTAATCTTTAAGTCATCAGAATTACATACTCCATATTGAACAACTTGTTCGAGAAACTGTCGATCGCGTGAAAAGACCTTATCAGCAAACATTGAGCTACTCAGAAGCAGAACTGTAACCACGGTGATATTTTTCATCCATTACTCCTACTGTATCCATACTTCAGGGCTAGTTCTATGAAACGTACTACCTGATTTCTGACGAAACCTATTACCAACATCTCTAGCATTACTCTCGTTGGCAACTTCGCCACGGTCTATACCTCTAACTTTATCTAATGCATGACCTGCGCCTTCATGCTCTAAAATCTCTGATGGAGTCAATATCCCCACAACGGTCTGTCCAGTTGTAGTATCCGTTCCTATCGTTTGGACAATATCAGTAGTGTCAATTGTAATTGCAATTACAATTTTATCATTATCTATTGTGCCTGCGGGAATCGTTTCGGTAACTCCACCCCTAACATTCTGCCCTCTAAGGTCGGTTGTTCCAGTTGAAACATCAACCAATATCCCTGCAGCTTGAGCTTCTGCATCTAGAGTCGACAACTCTGAATTGGGGTCGTTAAGAGCGCCGTCAACCAAAGGCTCTCCGCCTTCATTTCCCGCACAAACCCCAATGGGATTCCCATCTGCATCCTGTCCACACATCCCTGTTGGGTCAATCATATTAACAGGATTATTCATTGTGTAAGCATAACGATTAAAATAGCCTGTACCTCCTTGAGTAAACCCAACAGGATCATTGGATAGGAACCTACCGATGATGGGGTCATAATATCGGGCTTGCATATAGGTGAGGCCTGTGGCGGCATCATCAACATGACCCGTAAAGCCCTCATCATCCTTATTAGCATTGGGATCAAGACGCTTCTCACCATAAGGGGTGAAGTCCTCGCGCCATGCTATAACGCCCGCCGCTGTGGTAGAGGCCACCGTTGATCCCAAATGATCTTGGTGCATATAGCTCACCGTGCTGCTCTTTATGCGCGCTATCGTTTTGCCTGCGGCTCTAATATAGTCCGTCTTCTCATTGGATGTAACATCATCGCGGTGGATAAGCGAACCCGATGCACCATAGACAGAGTAAATCGTCTTGCCGCCTACAGTCTGCTTAACCCGTTTCTTACTGCCATCATAGACATAGCTTCCATTGGCAGCCCCGCCGCTAACCGCTGTTGGTTGATTGGCAAAGTCATAAGTGAAAGCAAATTTGCTATTATTGATCACATTACCGCGTGTGTCATAGCTATAATTTTTCCACGCATTGCCATCGGCCGTATCACGGGCACGTGATAGACGATTGACGCCATTATATTGTATTTCAACCGTGCGGCTACCTAGACGCTTTTTACGGATATTATCCAAAGCATCATAAGTGAAGCTGCCCGCCCCCCATGCGCCCGATGCCGTTTTCAAACGGTTCAGATCATCATAGGTGAATGTCTTATTCTGACCCGATACCGCCAAATCTGCAATCGCCGTAACTTGACCATTTTTATCGTGCGAATAACCAAAATGAACCGCTTTCGTTGACCCTTTACGGGTGTAGATAGAGGTTAATTGCTGGCGCGTATCATAGACTGTATTATGTATAAAGCCATTACCATAGTTGATACGATCAACCGCGCCATTAGTATGATAGGTCATACCATTGGCAAAGCTAGTACCGCCGTTTTGCTGTGCTTTGGTCGCTTGACCCAAACCATTGGGTGCAAAATCAACGCGCCGCCCAGTTGGGAAGGTTTGAGAAGATAGCGCACCAATGCTGTTATAGGCATAAGCTGTTCTATAAGTACGCCCATCAATCAGCAATTTCTCTTCGGTTAATTGATTGGCATTATCATAAGTATAGCGTTTGTCCGCACTGCCCCGCAGTGAACGGGTCATGTTACCATTGGCATCATAATAATTGCGAATATCGGGTGTGCTGCCAGGGAAGTTTATAAATGTTGCACGGCCCAAATTATCATAGGTCGTAGCTATCCTCGCAGCCGCAGGCGGTGCAATGCAAGCCGTACCAGCAGATTGTCCTTGTGCAACACCGATTACCTGATTGGCATTGTCATATTGATAGAGCGTATCGCCCGTTTCGGGCACCGAATGACGGCAAAGACGCAAGCGGCTATCATAATGGTATTTTTGCGTACTGCTGACGTTAAAACCATTTTGATTGCCAAATTGGCGTGCGGTTAAAAGATTACCAAAGATATCATAGCTCATATCGGTATATTTACCCAATGGCTGCGCTATACGCGTTATATCCCCATCGCTAGGACTGCCATAAGCGGTAAGTGTGGTGGTGGTGGCATTGCCTTCTGGATCGGTCACGCGGGTTTTATTGCCCGCCAAATAAGCCGTAGTCGTAGTCGCAAAGGGCGCTACATTTTCGCGCTGCTGTATCGGCCTGCTTAACCCATCATAAGTGGTGTTTAGACCCTGCGTGGGATTAGAGGATGTCGATGGGAAAGATTTAAATATTTCACGCCCAAGCGCATCATAGCTGGTTTTAGTATAAGTGGTCTTCCCACCGCCACTTAACGGTCTAACCCGCTCTCTTAAAGGACGGTGCATCATATCATACCATACTATAGTCTCTTTTGATGCTTTTATAAATTTTTGATAAATTCCAGATCCGCCAACGCCATGATAGCTGATAGTGGTGTCCGCCCAAGGCGCTGGTCGATCAACCTTGGTCATCCAACCTACATTATTATATTGATAATTGGTTATATTGCCATTGGCATCAATTTCTCTGGTCACCCAACCATTAGCATCAACGCTACGGCTTAATCTTGTGCCGTCACGGCGCGTTATCGTGCGTGGTTGCCCTCGATAATAGCTGTCCAAAGTTGCTGTTTTATTGCGCGGGTCTCTGATTGTTCTTATATTTCCATCTGCATGATAGGTATAGGTTTCCCAACGCGCACCAAAACGATTTCGATATGTTGGCAAACCTTTGGAGTTATAGCCATATCGATCAAACTCTTTGCCGTTTCTTTTAACGGTTACAGGCAGGCCAATAATATTAGCACCAACATTATGGGTATAAGTTACTTCTGTTGTGCGCCGTCTCGACTGCTGCGTGCTATATTGTGTAGTCTTATTAGCGGAACCATAGTCAGTGAATCTGGCTCTGGGCGCGGCCCCCGTTTTATTATATATATTTTCTGTTGTATAAGTAACGCCATCA